>NZ_JBFUFP010000275.1:0-5741 GCF_056403375.1 Rhizobacter sp. P2_H2 | reverse complement strand
CGCTTATCGCGCTTTAGGATTTCCGCCCGTTTTCCATAATTTCCCCATTGCAACCCGCGAGTGCGGCGCCGTCGTGGCGCTGCCGAGCGGGCTCCAACGAGGGAAATGTCCATGTCCACTGCCGTCGCCGACGCCCCTGCCGGTGCAGCCCCGAAGGGCAAGAAGAAGCTGATCATCATCGTGGCCGCCGTGCTCGCGCTGGTGGCGGGCGGTGGTGGCGCCGTCGTGGTGATGAAGAAGAAGGCCGCCGCGGCCGCCGCAGCCGCCGAGGAAGAAGACGGCGACGATGCCGGTGCCGCCGCGCCCGAGAAGCACGCCAAGGACGAGCACAAGACGGTCCCGACCTTCGTGCCGCTGGAGGTGTTCGTCGTCAACCTGGCCGACAAGGATGCCGAGCGCTTCGCGCAGATCGGCGTCACGCTCGAGGTCGACGACCCGAAGTTCGCCGAGCAGCTGAAGGTCTACATGCCGGCGATCCGCAGCGGCATCCTGATGGTGATGTCGCACAAGACCTCGCAGCAGCTGCTGGACGGCAACGGCAAGATCCAGCTCGCCAAGGACGTGATGCGCGAGGCGGTGCTGCCGCTGGGCATCGAGGTCGACGCCGATGACGCCGACGACGACGCGTCCAAGGGCAAGAAGGGCAAGAAGAAGCGCAAGGCCGCGGTGCACAACCCGGTCACGCACGTGCACTACTCCACCTTCATCATCCAGTGACGCCGCATCCGGTCGTCACCCTCAGGCCCACCCCATGAACCAGCAGATCCTTTCGCAAGACGAAGTCGATGCGCTGTTGCAGGGCATCACCGGGGAAAGCCAGAAGCTGGAAGAGGAAGAAGTCCAGCACGGCAGCATCCGCAATTACGACATTGCCAGCCAGGAGCGGATCGTCCGTGGGCGCATGCCCACGATGGAGATCATCAACGAGCGCTTCGCGCGCAACATCCGCATCGGGCTGTTCAACTTCATCCGCAAGAGCCCGGAGATCTCGATCGGCGGCATCAAGGTGCAGAAGTACAGCGCCTTCCTGCGCGAGATCGTGGTGCCGACCAACTTCAACATCGTCTCGGTGCGTCCGCTGCGCGGCAGCGGGCTGGTGGTGTGCGACCCGACGCTGGTGTTCGCGGTGATCGACTCGCTGTTCGGCGGCGCGGGCAAGTTCCACACCCGCATCGAGGGCCGTGATTTCTCGCCGACCGAGCAGCGCATCATCACGCGCCTGGTCGACGTGGTGACCGAGGAATACAAGAAGGCCTGGCACGGCATCTACCCGCTCGAGCTGGAATACCAGCGCTCGGAGATGCAGCCGCAGTTCGCCAACATCGCGACACCGAGCGAGATCGTCGTGGCCACCAGCTTCACGCTGGAGATCGGCGACACCACCGGCACCATCCATTTCTGCATCCCGTATTCGACGCTGGAGCCGATCCGCGACGTGCTGTATTCGACCATCCAGGGCGACAGCAACGAGCCGGACAAGCGCTGGGTGAACCTGCTGAAGCAGCAGATCCAGTCGGCCGAGGTCGAGCTGGTGGCCGAGCTGGCGCAGGCCCCGGCCACCGTGGAGCAGCTGCTGTCGTTCAAGCCCGGCGATTTCATCGAGCTCGACCTGCAGGCCGGCATCCAGGCCAAGGTGTCGGGCGTGCCGGTGTTCGATTGCCACTACGGAACCTCCAACGGCAAGTACGCCTTGAAGATCGATCAACTGTTGACCGGCTCGTCGATGAGCTGGTTGGGGGAAAACAATGTCAGCTGACAACGCAGCGCCGTCCGAAGAGGACGCGATGGCCGCCGAGTGGGCCGCCGCACTCGCCGAGACCAAGCCCGAGACCGCCTCCGAGGTGCAGAACGCGGCCGAGCAGGTGTCGCCGGTGGCGTTCACGAACTTCGCGTCGGGTGCGGGGCCGTCGGCGCCGAACGACATCAACATGATCCTGGACATCCCGGTGCAGCTCACCGTGGAACTGGGTCGCACGCGCATCCCGATCAAGCACATCCTGCAGCTGGCGCAGGGCTCGGTGGTCGAGCTCGACGCACTGGCGGGCGAGCCGATGGACGTGCTGGTCAACGGCTACCTGATCGCGCAGGGCGAGGTGGTGGTGGTGAACGACAAGTTCGGCATCCGGCTGACCGACATCGTGACGCCCAGCGAGCGCATGCGCCGCCTGAGCAAGGGTGCCTGAGCGATGTCGCCTGCGATCACGTCGTTCATGTGGTTCGTCGCGATCATCGCGATGATCCCGGTGGCCCTGTGGCTGCTCAAGCGCACGCCGATGGGCGGTGCCGGCGGGCTGGGGGTGATGCGCAGCGTGGCTGCGCTGCCGCTGTCGTCGAACCAGCGCCTTGTCACTGTCGAGGTGGGGCAGGGCGACGAGCGCCGCTGGCTGGTGCTGGGCGTCACGGCGCAGAACATCACGGTGCTGCACAACATGGCGCCGCAGAGCGAAGCGGCGCCGCCGCAGATGCCGGCGGTGCATCCCGCCTTTGCGCAAATCTTGTCGCGTTTCCGTCGTGACCAGGGGTCGACCGGTGAACGCTGAGCATTTGTTTTCTTCGGCCCGCGTGCGCCGCATCGGCACGATCGCTGCCTTGACGGTGTTGTCGGCCGTTCCTGCAGCGGCTTTAGCGCAGGCTGCGCCAAGCGGTGGTGCCGCGCTGCCGCTGCTGGTGGGGCAGGGGGCGGGCGGCACGAGCTACTCGGTGCCGATCCAGACGCTGCTGTTCTTCACCGCGCTGTCGTTCCTGCCGGCGGTGCTGCTGATGATGACGGGCTTCACCCGCATCGTGATCGTGCTGAGCCTGCTGCGCCAGGCGATGGGCACGCAATCGGCGCCGCCGAACCAGGTGATCGTCGGGCTGAGCCTGTTCCTGACCTTCTTCGTGATGAGCCCGACGCTGGACAAGGTCTACGCCGATGCCTACCAGCCGTACTCCGAGAACAAGATCGCCTTCGACGAGGCGCTGAAGCGCGGCGAGGTGCCGATGCGCGCCTTCATGCTGAAGCAGACGCGCCAGGCCGACCTGATGCTGTTCTCGAAGCTCGCGAAGGTGGATGCCGCGGTGAAGGCCGCCGACGTGCCGTTCAAGGTGCTGGTGCCGGCCTTCGTGACGAGCGAGCTGAAGAGCGCGTTCCAGATCGGTTTCCTGATCTTCATCCCGTTCCTGGTGATCGACATGATCGTCGCGAGCGTGCTGATGAGCCTTGGGATGATGATGCTGAGCCCGGTGCTGGTGGCGCTGCCGTTCAAGCTGATGCTGTTCGTGCTGGCCGATGGCTGGAACCTGCTGCTCGGGTCGCTGGCGGCCAGCTTCTCGACCTGAACTCACTGAAGAGATTCCGATGGATTCCCAACAAGTCTTCACGCTGGGCCAGCAGGGCCTGTACCTGCTGCTGATGGTGTCGGCGCCGGTGCTGCTGGTGGTGCTGGGCGTGGGCCTGCTGGTCAGCATCTTCCAGGCGGCCACGCAGATCCACGAGCAGACGCTGTCGTTCGTGCCGAAGATCGTCGCGGCGGTGGCGGTGCTGATGTTCGCCGGGCCGTGGATGCTGACCACGCTGGTCGAGTACGTGCAGCGCACGCTGACCGCGATTCCGTCGGTGGTGGGTTGAAAGAAGCCGTTCGCCCTGAGCCTGTCGAAGGGTTGGTGCCGAAGAAATCATGCTCACCTTCACCGACGCCCAACTCGCCGCCTGGCTGACGCCGCTGCTGTGGCCGTTCATCCGCGTGCTGGCGCTGTTCAGCAGCGCGCCGCTGCTGTCGCAGAAGAACGTGCCGGTGCGGGTGCGGGTCGGCCTCGCGTTCCTGATCACGATCAGTGCGCAGGCCTCGCTGCCGGCGATGCCGGTGATCCCGCTCGATTCGCCGATGCTCTATGCGGTGGTGCTGCAGCAGGTGCTGATCGGCATCACGCTCGGCTTCTCGGCGCGCATCGTGTTCGCCGCGATCGAGTTCGCCGGCGAGCTGGTGGGGCTGCAGATGGGGCTGAACTTCGCCGGCTTCTTCGACCCGATGAGCGGTGCCGAGGGCAACGCGGTGGGCCGCTTCTTCGGCATCATCGTCGGCTGGCTGTTCATCATCATCAACGGCCACCTGCTGATGATCGCGGCGATGGTGCAGAGCTTCCAGGCCTTCCCGGTGACGGCCGAGCCGTTCAGCGCCCTGCACGTGCTGCAGCCGCAGCTGTGGGGCGCCGAGGTCTTCAAGCTCGGGCTGTGGATCGCGCTGCCGATGGTCACGATGCTGCTGTTCGTGAACCTGGTGATGGGCGTGATCTCGCGCATCGCCCAGCAGATGAACATCTTCGCGGTCGGTTTCCCGATCACGCTCGGCGTCGGCCTGGTGGGCGTGCTGCTGACGCTGCCGATGATGCAGGCGCCGTTCACGATGGCGCTGGAGCAGATGCTGAGTAGGTTTCAGTAGGCGAGTCTGGCGGGTGAGTTGTGGTCGATCGTCGGGGAAAGTTTCAGACGCGCCTGTCGGCATCGCAGCTGGAGACGCGTCATCGGGCCTGCTTTTCCTTGGCCTTCTCAATGATCTTCTCCAGGACGGCGGCGTACCGTTCCTGATCGTTTTGCGAGTTCACGAGCTCCTTCGCAAGTTTCTTGAAGGTCTTGGAGCGATGACCTTTGAGATAGTCGGCGATGGAGGCCAGGAGCTTGCCAGGCCGGGGGCGTTCTTTGGCGCGTGGGTGAAGAAGTCGACGTCTGAGGTCAGAAGGAGCTGGTTGTTTGCTCTTGTGACAATCATTTCCAGCGTCGTTGGCGGGGGGCCGACTCTGGCAGGGCTGCACAGACCGGTCTTGATCAGTGCCATTTCCATGGCAAGGATTTCCGTGATCAGCTCGGGTGGTAGATAAGGTTGCCCGGAAAGTTTCGTCATATGACACGCCTGCCAATAGAAGTAGGGGCCTTGTCCGGGCAAATGTTTTGCAAACGGAGTCGGAGTGACCGGAGCCAGTTGCTTCCGTTCTTTGACTGCGTCCCGCACGCACTGCCGCGCCGCTTCCCTATGTTCCTCGGTGACGTTGAACTCTATCCGGGGCAAGATCCCCATAGGGCGAACTCGATCGGAAAGCTTTTTGATGATTTGCATCGATGTCCTTCGGCAGGCAAGTTGGTGAGAAGACAGCTCTGTCACGCACGCTGCGTTTTGGTTCAACGAAGTTGATCTTCGGACGAGGGACCGTTTGTCCATAGCTAGCGCGAAGTGACAGGTCTTTTGCCTCTTCTTCTCGCTCAAGTTCACGGGCCACCCCGGAACAATCGCGGCAGCGCAATTCCGCCCCCGCCATGTCCGACCAAGACCGCAACCTGCCCGCCTCGCAGCGAAAGCTCGACAAGGCCCGATCCGAGGGCCAGGTCGCGCGTTCGCGCGATCTGTCGCACTTCGCGGCGATCGCGGTCGGCGGCGCGGCGCTGGTGGCCGCGGCGCCGCTGCTGTCGCGCTGGCTGAAGCAGCTGCTCGCCACCGGCCTGCAGTTCAACGCCACGATGGCGAAGAACCCCGAGGCGATGGGCGAGCGGCTGGCAGAGCTCACGAGCAAGCTGATCTGGGTCGTGCTGCCGATGGGCCTCCTGATGATGGTGGTCGGCATCGCCGTCGCGGTGGCGGCCGGCGGCTGGGTCTGGACGCTGAAGCCGCTCGCGCCCAAGTTCGACAAGTTCAACCCGATCACCGGCATCGGCAAGCTGTTCTCGAAGCAGCAGCTGATCGAGGCGATCAAGGGCGCGGTGCTGGCGC
>NZ_JBFUFP010000274.1:0-5770 GCF_056403375.1 Rhizobacter sp. P2_H2 | reverse complement strand
ACCCTATCCAGCGCGCGATCGAACTGGCCGAGTCGGTCGCCGCAGGCAACCTGACCTACAAGGTCGAGGTGCACAGCAAGGATGAGGTGGGTCGGCTGATCCTGGCGCTGCAGCACATGGTCGACAGCCTGCACCGCATCGTCTCCGAGGTGCGCACCGGCGCCGACACGATTTCCACCGCGGCGCACGAGGTGTCGCAGGGCAACACCGACCTGTCGGCACGCACCGAGCAGCAGGCGAGTGCGCTGGAGCAGACGGCGTCGGCGATGGAGCAGCTGACCGCGGCCGTCAAGCTCAGCGCCGACAGCGCGGGCCAGGCCAACCAGTCGGCGATGTCGGCCTCGACCGTCGCGACGCAGGGCGGCCAGGTGGTCGGCCAGGTCATCGACACGATGAGCACGATCTCGACCTCGTCGAAGAAGATCGCCGACATCATCGGCGTGATCGACGGCATCGCGTTCCAGACCAACATCCTGGCGCTGAACGCCGCCGTGGAAGCGGCGCGCGCCGGCGAGCAGGGCCGCGGCTTTGCAGTGGTGGCCAGCGAGGTGCGCAGCCTCGCGCAGCGCAGCGCGACGGCCGCCAAGGAGATCAAGTCGCTGATCGACGCCTCGGTCAACCAGGTCGACGAGGGCAGCAAGATGGTCGAGCAGGCCGGCGTGACGATGAAGCAGGTCGTCAGCAGCATCAAGCGCGTCAGCGAGATCGTGGCCGAGATCAGCGCATCAAGCCGCGAGCAGAGCATGGGCATCGAGCAGGTCAACAGCGCGATCCTGCAGATGGACGATTCCACGCAGCGCAATGCGGCGATGGTCGAGCAGGGCACCGCCTCGGCACGCGCGCTGCAGGACCAGGCGAAGCAGCTGACGCACGTGGTCCGCTCGTTCGCCCTTTGACGACGCGAGATTCCGGGATCCAGTGAGGCCGCGCCATCCGTGGCGCGGTGTGAGAGGAGACGGTCGATCGGACGGCAGGCACCACCAGAGTGCTGACCCGTCCTGTTCAGTTCCGCGCAGTACATCTCCATCACCTTTCTGTCAGGGAGGACGGAATCTTGATCACTTCGTTTCACGAGGACGCACAGCTGCGTCCGGCCCGGCTCACGCCGGAAGTCCACCGCTTCGTCGAGGCACACCGCGCGCACGGGCACCGCCATGCGGCGCTCGACCCGCTCGGGTTGTCGCGGCCGCTCGACGTGCAGGGCCTGTCGCTGCAGCGCTTCGGGCTGTCGCCGGGCGATGCGTTGACGCATGACGAAACCCCGTGGCTCGGCGCGCGCGATGCGCATGAGCTCGACCGGCGCTTGAAGGCCGCGTACTGCGGACCGCTCGCGCTGGATGCGTCGGCCGTGCGCGACGACGCGCGCCGCGCGTGGCTGCAGGCCCGCATGGAAGCCTTGCCGGCGGCCACGTCGCCGGACACCGGGCTGCTCGACCGCCTGATCCAGGTGCAAGCCTGGGAGCACCACCTGGCGCGCCGTTTTCCGCATGGCAAGCGCTTCTCGCTCGAAGGCTGCGAGGCCTTGCTGCCGCTGCTCGATGCGCTGCTCGAACGCGCTGCATCGCACGGCGTCGCCGAGGTGTTCATGGGCATGCCGCACCGCGGCCGTGTCAACGTGCTGGTCAACCTGCTGGGCCTGCCGGCGGGCGAGGTGATGGACTACCTCGATCCGCAGGCGCACGATCCGCAGCAGCACCTCGACCTCGTCTACCACCTGGGCGGCCGCCGCCGCATCGCGACGCGGCACGGCGAGATCGCGCTGACGCTGGCCCACAACCCCTCGCACCTGCAGAGCGTGTACCCGGTCGTGGCCGGCATGGCGCGCGCGAGCCAGGTGCGTGGCGGCGACAGCCACGCGATGGCGATCGTGCTGCACGGCGACGCCGCGTTCGCGGGGCAGGGCGTCGTGATGGAGACGCTCGCGGTGACGCAGAAGCCGGGCTATGCGGTCGGCGGCCTGGTGCATGTGATCATCAACAACCAGCTCGGCTTCACCGAACCGAACGCGATGGACGCGCAGGCCGCACGCTATTGCACCGACGTGACACGCATGGCGGACGCGCCGGTGCTGCGCGTGAATGCCGATGCACCCGAGCAGTTGCAGCGCGCCGCGCAGATCGCGCTGGCGTACCGCGCGCAGTTCGGCACCGACATCGTGATCGACCTGATCGGCTACCGCCGGCTCGGCCATTCCGAGCACGACATGCCGGCGTTGAGCAGCCCCGRCACCTACCCGCGCGCCGAGCTGAAGCCCTCGGTCGTCGAGGTGCATGGCGCGGCGCTGGTGGCGGCCGGGATGGCGAGCGAGCCGGAGATGGCGTCTTACATCGCCGCCGGGCGTGCCGCGGCGATCGAGGCGTTCTCGGCCAGGCAGCCCGCGGGTGCAGCCGGGACGGCGGCGAACACCGTCGTGGCCGGCGAAGCGCAGCCGCACGCGGCCTGGTCGCGCGAGCGCCTGCAGGCGGCGGTGGCGGCGATGACCGCGCTGCCGGGCGGCTTCCAGCCGCACCCGGCGATTCACACGCTGGTGCAGCAGTGGTCGCATGCGGCGGGCAGCGACGCTGCGCGCATCGACTGGTGCTTCGCCGAGAACATGGCCTATGCCTCGCTGCTCGGCGCCGGCACCGACGTGCGCGTGTCGGGCCTGGACGTGCGCCGCGGCACCTTCATGCACCGCCATGCGGTCTGGCACAACCAGGCGGCGACGGGGGCCGGCGAGTTCACGCCGCTGCAGCAGGTCGCAGCAGGCGGTGCGCGCTTCGACATCGTCAACTCGGTGCTGTCGGAAGAGGCGGTGCTCGGCTTCGAGTACGGCTACAGCGTGGAGGCCGGCGCGCAAGGCAGCGGCAGCAAAGGCCGCGGCCTGACGATCTGGGAGGCGCAGTTTGGCGACTTCGTCAACGGCGCGCAGGTGTACGTCGACCAGTACATCAGCGCCGGCGAAGCGAAGTGGGGCTGCCGCTCGGCGCTCGCGTTGCTGCTGCCGCACGGTTACGAAGGGGTCGGGCCGGAGCATTCGAACGCCTTCCTCGGCCGCTTCCTGCAGCTGTGCGGCGGCGACAACCTGCGCGTGGCTTTCCCGTCGACCTCGGCACAGTGGTTCCACCTGCTGCGCCGGCAGGCGCTCGATGAGCAGGCCAAGCCGCTGGTCGTGATGACACCGAAGGCGGTGCTGTACGGCGAATCGGCCTCGCATTCGACGGTCGGCGAGCTGTTGACGGGTGGTTTCGAGCCGGTGCTCGACGACGCCGCGGCGGCCGATGCGTCGCAGGTGACGCGCGTCATCCTCTGCAGCGGCAAGCTGTACTACGACCTGCACAGCGCCCGCGTGGCGCAGGGCCGCAACGATGTCGCGATCGTGCGRCTCGAGCAGCTGTACCCGTTCCCGCAGGCCGGGCTGGTCGCGGTGCTGCAGCGCTATCCGCAGCTGCGCGAGCTGGTGTGGGCGCAGGAGGAAACCCGCAACCAGGGCGCCTGGGCGTTCGTGCGCGACGATCTCGCCGAGGCCTGCCCGCGCGGGGCCGTGCTGAGCGAGGTGTCGCGCGCGGTGACGGCGGCCGGCGCGGTGTCGTCGCAGGCGGTGCACCAGCGGCAGCAGCAGGCGCTGGTGGCGCGGGCGCTCGGCGGCTGAGACCGCGGCCACACGCGTTACCCTGGGGCTCCTTCCACGAGTCCCAGGGCCGCCATGACCCCGCCGTACGCCGACCGCCGCTTCGCCGCCTTCCTGTTCGACATGGACGGCACGATCCTCAGCTCGATCGCGGCAGCCGAGCGGGTCTGGGCCGGCTGGGCGGCGCGGCACGGGCTGGACGTCGCCGCCTTCCTGCCGACCATCCACGGCCGGCGTGCGGTGGAGACGATCCGCCAGCTCGCGCTGCCCGGTGTCGACGCGCAAGCCGAGGCCGACGAGATCACGCGCCGCGAGATCGACGACGTGGCCGGCATCGATGCGATCGCCGGTGCCGCTGCCTTCCTGGCCGCGTTGCCGGCCGATCGCTGGGCCATCGTCACCTCGGCGCCGCGCGCGCTCGCGCTGCGCCGCATCGAGGCCGCGGGCCTGCCGCTGCCGGCCGTGATCGTGACCGCGGACGATGTGGTGAACGGCAAGCCGGCCCCCGATGGCTTCCGCCTCGCGGCGCAGCGGCTGGGCGTGGCGGTCGAGGCCTGCCTCGTCTTCGAGGACGCGCCGGCCGGCATCGCGGCCGCCGAGGCGGCGGGCGCCGCGATCGTCGTGATCACCGCCACGCACACGCATCCAATCGCAACACTGCACCCGCAACTGCCGGGCTACGGCGCGATCACCGTCACGCCCGGACCGGCCGGCACGCTGCAGCTCACGCACCGCTGACGCCACGGTTGCAGGCGGTGACAACCCCGCCGCCCGATCGAGGGTTTGCCCGAGGATGATCCGCGCCCCGGCCCCGAAGAATCCCGGACTGGAAACGTTTCCACTTTCTTCCACTCCAGTCCGACCATGAAACTCCTTTCACGCCTTGCCTCGCGGTTTGCCCTGCTGCCCGTGGCTGCCCTCGTGCTGGCCGGCACCGCCGCCGCCCACAGCAGTTTCCTGAAGGTCGACGGCCGCCTGGTGCGCAACCAGAACGGCACCGGCGACCCGATCTACCTGCGCGGCGTGAACCTCGGCGGCTGGCAGGTGCACGAGACGTGGATGTCGCCGCTCGCCGGTGCGAGCGACGACTACACGATGCGCAAGACGCTGAGCCAGCGCTTCGGCGATGCGGGCCGCGATGCGCTGATCAACGCCTACCAGGACAGCTACCTGCAGGAGAAGGACTTCAGGATCCTCAGCGAGCTCGGCATGAGCGCGGTGCGCCTGCCGATCTACTACCTGAACCACATGAACGAGGATGGTTCGTGGAAGCGCGATGCCGCCGGCAGGATCGACTTCCGCCGCATCGAGTGGGTGGTGGCGATGGCGAAGAAGTACCGCCTGTACGTGATCCTCGACCTGCACGGCGCGCCGGGTTCGCAGAACGGGGCCGACCACAGCGGGCGCATCGGCGGCTCGGGCCAGCTGTGGAACAACACGACGTTCCAGAACCAGGCGCTGACGTTCTGGCGCGAGCTCGCCACGCGCTTTCGCAACGAGCCGACCGTCGCCGGCTACGACCTGCTGAACGAGCCGTCGCTGAGCTACCCGTCACCGGCGACGCGCCCGGTGCTGGACATGTACAACCGCTTCTACAACGAGATCCGTGCGGTCGACCCGAACCACATCGTGATCATGGAAGGCATCTGGGACTGGACCGCGATCACCCGGCCGTCGGACTACGGCTGGACCAACGTGATCTACGAGTTCCACTACTACAACTGGGGCAACGACTCGAACTACCAGGCGCAGGCGAGCTTCACCGACAGCAAGATCGCGCAGGAGAAGCAGTACCTGTCGTACAACGTGCCGCACTACGTCGGCGAGTTCATGCTGTTCAACCTGCAGAGCAGCTGGGACTACGCGCTGGGCAAGTACAACGCGGCCGGCTGGCACTGGACGAGCTGGACCTACAAGGGCACCAACGTCGGCAACTGGGCGCTCTACAACAGCACCAACGCCAGCGCCAACACGCCGAACGTCGCGACCGATTCGTACGCGACGATCGAATCGAAGTGGCGCAGCTGGGATGTCGAGAAGAACATGGCGCCGAACACGATGCTGACCGGTGTGTTCAAGGCGGCGCTGACCGGCAGGAACAGCCTGATCCGCAACCTGCCGTACGAAGGCAACTGGCGCGCCATCGACAGGCTCGAGGCC
>NZ_JBFUFP010000273.1:0-5782 GCF_056403375.1 Rhizobacter sp. P2_H2 | reverse complement strand
GGCGAACAGCAGCGCGTACAGGCCGATCTGCAGGTTGCGCAGCCAGGCGCTCTCGTGCTGCGGCAGCACGGTGGCCAGCAGCGCGGTGGCACCGGCGGCCGACAACGCGACCAGGCCGAGCAGCACGCGGCGGCGCGCCTTGGCAGCCAGCTCCCAGGCTTCGGGGGCCGCCGGCGGCTCAGCCGCGACGGCGCGTGCGCCGGGTTGAACGAGGCGCCCCAGGCCGGCCAGCGAGCCGACCAGCAGGTCGCCCAGGCTGCGCGTGAAACCACGCCACGGCTGAGCCACCATCGAGCCGCGGTTCATGCGCGGCATGCTGGCGCCCGGTGCGGATCGGTCGGCGCTCACTCGGGTTGAATGATCGTGGTCCATGTTTCGGTCAAGGCGTTGTCGCCGGTTTGGAGAAAGGCTCGCAGCTCGGCGGGTTGCGAGAGCTGGAGGCGGTTGACGCGCACGGTCATGCGCCAGGTGCCGGTCGCCGGGTTGCGATAGGCGTTGCGTTCGACGATCTTTGCGTTGCTGCCGGCGCTGACGACGGCCTTCACCGTCGCATCGGCCGGCAGTGCCCGCAGTGCGGGGCCGTCGAAGTCGACGACGTACTGCACCTCGCGCGGATCCAGCACCGTCTTGCGGTCGACGAAACCGTGGCCGCGCCGGGTCTGCACCGTCCAGCCGGCCGGCGGGCGCTGCTGGCGCTCGCCTTGCCACTGCATGCGGTAAGAGAAATCGATCGGCTGGCCCGGCGCCGGCACGCTGTCCGGCACCCAGTAGGCGACGACGTTGTCGTCAGTCTCGTCCGGCGTGTGCAGCTGCAGCAGCTCGACACGGCCCGGGCCCCACTTGCCTTGCGGCGTGACCCACACGCTCGGGCGATGCTCGTACTGCGCCTCGGTGTCTTCGTAGCTGGTGTAGGCGTGGTCGCGCTGCATCAGGCCGAAGCCCTTCAGCTCGGCCATCGAGAACGAGGTCACCAGCGTGCGGTTCGGGTTGACCAGCGGGCGCCACAGCCATTCGCCGCCGCCCTTGCCGTCGCCCGTGGCCAGCATCAGGCCGTCGGAGTCGTGCACCTCGGGGCGGAAGTCGCCGGCCTTCGGCTGGTTCTCGCCGTGCGCGAACATGCTGGTCAGCGGCGTCAAGCCGAGCGTCGCGACACCGGCGCGCAGGAACAGGCGGGCCTGCACGTCGATGGCTGTTTCTTCCCCGGGGCGCAGCGTGATGCGGTACGCCCCGGTCGCGCGCGGCGAATCGAGCAGTGCGTGGATCACCAGCGTGGTCGCCTGCGGCGCCGGGCGCTCGATCCAGAACTCGCTGAAGCGCGGGAACTCCTCGCCGCTGCCGCCGACGGTGTCGATGCCCAGCCCGCGCGCCGACATGCCGTAGTGCTGGCCCTTGCCGAGTGCGCGCAGGTAGCTCGCACCGAGGAAGACGACCAGCTCGTCCTTGTAGGCCGGGTTGTTCAGCGCGTAGTGCACGCGGAAGCCGGCAAAACCGAGGTCGCCCCAGCCCTTCTGCGTCAGCTTGTTCTTGCCGTAGTCGAAGTCGTTGCGGTCGAACGCGATGTGGTTGACGCGGCCATCCGGCGCGATCTCGTTGATCGACACCGGCTGCGTCTGGAACTTGCCGAGGTGGAAGAAGGCCAGCTCGAACGGCAGGTTCTCGCGGTGCCACAACGCCTTCTGCGGGTTGAAGCGAATGTCGCGGTACTGGTCGTAGTCGAGGTTCTTCAGCTCATCGGGCAGCTTGACCGTGACCGGCGCGTAGGCGCGGGTGGCCGCCTGGCGGGCACGCTCGGCGACATCGTCGAAGCCGAAGGCATGGGCCTGGTGGGCCAGGCCGGCGAGGCTGAGCAGCAGCAGCGCGCGCACCCCTGTCGCGGATCGGCGAATGGCGGGGGCGAAGAACGCGGGGAGACGGCGGGCAACGGACAAAACGAGGTTCCTGTCTGGCAAAACAAGGCCGTGAAAACGGCTGCGATGCCATGACAGCGCAACGCGCGTGCCAGCAGAAAAAGTCGTTTGCTATCAACGACTTGCCGCGAGTAACAAAGGGTTTGCCCGTATCTGACGCTCAAACGGTCGTCCGGACCGGTGTTTTTGTCGCCATGCAGCGACAGCGCAACCCAGCGTCTTCGCCAAGTGCCTGTCGCGCAACGACTTTTTGGCTGTCACCGGATGGCGACAGCCGCTGTCGCACTGGGCTCAGCGATCGCGCACCAGCGTCCCGACCGGTGCGGCGGCGTCACCGAGCATGAACACCGTGTAGACCTTGGTCGCCTGCAGGTTGGCCTCGTCGTTGAGGAACAAGCGCGCGGCCGAGGCCGGCGAAGTCACTTCCAGCCGGATCGGGTTGCCGACCACGAGGCTCGCGCTCACCGACGCCTGGCCGAACGGGATGTCGCTCGCGACCAGGCCGTAGTCGGCGGTCAGCGTCGCGTTGCCGCCCAGGCCGTTCACGCCGTGCACCAGGCGCAGCTTCGCGTTGCCGGCGCCGGCCGGCTTGTTGTTGTCCTGCAGCACGAAGGCGCTCGGCGCGGCCGCCGTGCCCAGCACCATCAGCGTCACGTCGGCACCGGGTTGCGCGGTGAACGCCGGCAGCGCGATGGCGGTCCCACCATTCACGCGCAGTTCGCCGGTCACCGCACCGGCCGGCATCGTCGTGTACGGCACGATCGCCGGCGACGTGATGCCGCTCGCCAGCGCGACGCCGTTCGCCTGCACCGAGACCGCGCCACCGGCCGCCACGCCCGCCACCACGCGCACGCGGGCCAGCGTGTTCTTCTGCGCCACCGCTTCGGCGCGCTGGTTCAGCAGCAGGCCGTGCACCAGCACGCCGCCCGGCGTGGCGGTGGCCACCAGCGTGACGATCTGCTGGTCGGCCAAGGTCACCGACGGCAGGTCCAGCCGCACGTCGGCCTTGTTGCCGGCGCCCGTCACGACGATGCGCCACGCGCCCTTCACGAACTCCTTGTAGACGCTCAGCGTGTCAGTCGGGATCGCGGAAAGCGCCGCGCTCTGGTCGGCCAGGCTGGCATCGGCCGGGAACACGTAGAGGTCGAGCGCGCCGGCCTCGACCGCGCCGTTGAACAGGCGCAGCTTCGCCTGGCCCGCTGCCGGCGCCGCTTCGGCGTCGTTCAGGTACATCGCGCGCAGCGAGGTCTCGGTGCTGTAGGCCACCAGCGTGTGGTTGCCGTTCCCGGCCACCGTGCGGCTCACGCTCACGGCGGTGGAGGCCGAGCCGCTGCGCTTCAGCGCCATCGTCACCGTGCCGGCGCCGATCTCCGGCGAGTACGCGCCGGCGGTGAACGACGCGGTGTCCTTGGTCTGCAGCACATCGTTGGCGTAGAAATCGAGCGCCGCGTAGTCGGTCGTCGCGTTGACCAGGCGCACCCGGCCGGTCCCGCCGCCGTCGTCGCCGGAGCCACCGCCGCAGCCGGGCAGCGCCACGGCGGCCACCAGTGTTGCAAGCAGGGTCGCTGCCGCCATGGCCCGGCGGGTGAAGAAGGTGTTCATCGAAGCTTTTCCAGTGAATGTGCAAATGTGCAATTAGCACATTCACTGTAGATTCCATGACACACGATGACAAGCCCCGGGAAACCGGGGATTGCGAAAGCGTGATCAAATGTGCATGTTGCACATTGAAGCCATGACGACGCCGGACGACACCGAGGCCGCCTTCCAGCAGGCGCTCGAGCGGTTGCTGCTGCCGCTGGCGCAGCTGTGTCTCGACCGGGGCCACGGCTTCCCGCTGCTGGCCGAGGCGCTGAAGCGATCGCTGGTCGCCGCCGCGCGCGAGGCGCATTCCGGCGCGCAGGCGAGCCGCGACATCAGCCGCATCAGCACCACCACCGGCCTGACGCGCCGCGAGGTGACGCGCATCACGCACGCCCCGCCGGCCGAGGTGCCCGCGCGCAGCTCGCCGGCCACCCAGGTCTTCACGAAGTGGATGGGCAGCCGGCGCCTGCAGGACAAGGACGGCCGGCCGAAGGCGCTGCCGCGCCAGGGCAAGGCGCCAAGCTTCGAGGAGCTGGCGCGCTCGGTGACGCGCGACGTGCACCCGCGCAGCCTGCTCGAGGAGCTGTGCCGGCTCGGCCTCGCGAGCTTCGACCCGGTGACCGACACCGTGACACTGGAGCGCGATTCCTTCGTGCCGAGCGCCGACCAGTCGCGCCTGCTCGGCTTCGTCGGCCACAACGTCGGCGACCACCTGGCGGCCGCGGTCGCCAACCTCGCGGCCGGCAGCGCCGGCGAGAAGCCGCCCCACTTCGAGCAGGCGCTGTTCGCCGACGGCCTCAGTGCCGACTCGGTCGCGCAGCTGCGCGGGCTGGTCACCGAGCAATGGCGCGGGCTGATGGCCGCCCTGGTGCCGCAGCTCACCGACATGATCGACGCCGACGAGCGCGCGCACCAGGCCGGCGACCCGCCGCTGCGCCGGGCGCGCATCGGCCTGTACACCTTCCATGCCGACGCGCCCGCGGCGGCAGCCCCTTCACCCGACGAGCCCGACCCATCGTGAACAACCGCCCCTCGAGCCACTCGCGCCGCCGCCGCCTGACCGCGGGGCTCCTGGCCGCCGCGCTGCTGATCACCCACCTGGCCGGTTGCGGCGGCGGCGTCGACAGCGGCGGCACCGGCATCATCGCGTCCGGCCCGATCAGCGGGCTCGGCTCGATCTTCGTCAACGACGTGCGCTTCGACGACGACAGCGCCGAGATCCGCGACGAGCAGGGCGCGCTGCTCACGAAGGACCAGCTGAAGCTCGGCATGACGGTGATCGTCGAGGGCGGCACGCTCGACACCAGCGGCACGCAGGCCACCTCGACGGCGCTGGCGATCCGCGTCGTCAGCGACCTGGTCGGCCCGGTGGCATCGGTCGATGCGGTCGGCGGCAGCTTCGTCGTGCTCGGCCAGACGGTGATCGTCGGCGCGCGCACGCTGTACGACGGCAGCCTGACCGGCGGCTTCAGCGCGCTGGTGCCGGGCATGACGGTGCAGGTGTATTCGCAGTACGACCCGCTGACGCGCCAGTACGCGGCCACGCGGGTCGAGCAACTGCCCGATGCGTCGTTCTACAAGATCCGCGGCGTGGTCGCGGCGCGCGATCCGCAGGCCCCGAGCCTGACACTGGGCAGCGAGGTGATCGGTGTCGGCAGCGTGGCCGGCAACGCGGTGCCGCCGGCGGACATCGGCGATTTCCTCAGCGTGCGGCTGCTGCCGGACAACGCGCAACTGGCCGCCACCTCGGTGCGCACCGCCGACCTGATGCTCGCCGACCACCCGGTGGCGCGCGTCGAGGGCACGGTGACCGAGATCGTCAGCTCGCGCAGCTTCAAGGTGAACGGCATCGCGGTGGACGCCGTCGGTGCGCACTTCGATGGCGACGAGGCCAAGGTGGTGCTGGGCGCGCGCGTCGGCGTGTTCGGCGCCACACTGGCCGGCACGCTGGTGGCGGCGCGCGTCATCGTGCACGACGACAGCGTGCCGGCGATCGCGAGCTTCGCGCTGGTCGGCGCGGTGCAGGAGCTCGATGCGGCGGCGCGCAGCTTCCGGATCCGCAACACGCCGGTGGTGTTCGACCCCGCCGCTGAACGTGGTGCCATCGTCGAACACCACCGGCGTGTTGCGGATCCGGAAGCTGCGCGCCGCCGCATCGAGCTCCTGCACCGCGCCGACCAGCGCGAAGCTCGCGATCGCCGGCACGCTGTCGTCGTGCACGATGACGCGCGCCGCCACCAGCGTGCCGGCCAGTGTGGCGCCGAACACGCCGACGCGCGCGCCCAGCACCA
>NZ_JBFUFP010000272.1:0-5809 GCF_056403375.1 Rhizobacter sp. P2_H2 | reverse complement strand
GCCGTAGACGCGGCGCACGCGCTCGGGCAGCGGCGGGTGCGTGGACAGCCAGCCCGCCGGCGCCTGCATCAGCTGGCCAGCCAGCAGGCGCGACGGCACGCGCAGCAGCGCGGCCTCGCGCCCGTCGACCTGGTGCCAGATCTTGCGCAGCGTGCCGCCCAGGCCGTCGCGGCTGCGGGTGAACTGCACCGCGCTCGCATCGGCCAGCAGTTCGCGCTGCCGCGACACGGCGGCCTGCAGCACCTGGCCGGCGACCCAGCCCAGGCTGCCCGCCGCGATGAAGACCGGGCCGATCAGCACGCCGGGAAAGGTCCGGTTGCCCTCTTCGTCGGCGTCGAACAGCCGGTGGCCGTAGCCGTGCACCAGCGACAGGCCCCACACCAGCGCCAGCAGCAGCATGTGCAGGCGCAGGTCGCCGTTGTGGATGTGCCCGAACTCATGCGCGACGAGGCCTTGCAGCTCGTCGCGCGTCAGGCGCTGCAGCGCGCCGCGCGTCACCGCGACCACCGATTCCTCGGGCGACCAGCCGGCCGCGAACGCATTGATGGCGCTCTCGCGCTCCAGCAGGTAGACGCGCGGGCGCGGCAGGCCGCTGGCGAGCGCCATCTCGTCGACGATGTTCAGCAGCCGCCGCTCGGTGACGTCGCGCGGGTCGAGCAGCTCGCGCCCGCCGGCCCATTCCGCCACGTGGGCGCCGCCGCCGCTGCGCAGCCGCGCCGTCTCGACCCAGCAGCCGCCCAGCACGAACAGCAGCACGATCGCGGTGTTGGTCTCGAAGAAGAGCGGCGGCAGGCCGGGGAAATCGGCGTCGCGCAGCAGCAGCGCGGCAGCGCCCCACCAGAGTCCGAGCAGTGCCGCGTTGACCACCAGCACCAGCGCGACCAGCAGCAGCGCGAACAGCGCCAGCAGCCGTTGCGTGGCCTGGCGGGTCTCGTCCTGCTGGTCGCGAAAGCGCACGGCCGCGCGCGAACTACAGCTGCACGCGCACCGCGGCGCGCTCGGCCTCGCTCGTGGTGGACTGCAGCATCGCGGCCTCGCGGAAGCCGAACAGCGCGGCCAGCAGCCGGGTCGGGAACTGCTGCGCGGCGACGTTGTAGTCGAGGGCCGCGTCGTTGAACAGCTGGCGCGAGAACGCCACCTTGTTCTCGGTGCTGGTCAATTCCTCGGACAGCTCGCGCAGGCTCTGGTCGGCCTTCAGCTCCGGGTAGGACTCGACCAGTGCCATCAGCCGGCCCATGGCCGAGCCGAGCACGCCCTCGGCCATCGAGAGACTCGTCACCGGCCCGGCGGCACCGGGGCGCGAACGGGCCAGGTCGGCAGCGGCCTTGGCCTGGTTGCGGGCGGCGGTCACGGCTTCGAGCGTCTCGCGCTCATGGGTCACGTACTTGCGCGCGACCTCGACCAGGTTGGGGATCAGGTCGTAGCGGCGCTTGAGCTGCACGTCGATCTGCGCAAACGCATTGCCGATCACGTTGCGCAGGCGCACCAGGCGGTTGTAGGCACCGACGGCCCAGAAGACCAGCACGGCAAGGATGATCCAGGCGACGATTTGGGTGGTGCTCATGGATGTATTGTGCCCCCCAGTCGCTTCGCTCCTGCCCCCGAGGGGCGCCACCCGGCGGCCCGGCAAAGCCGGTTCCGCGGGCGTTGCTTGATCGATCGCGGCCGGTGGCCTGCTCAACGCTCGACCGGCGGATGCTTCAGCGAATGCGCCACCTCGGCCAGCGCCTCGCGCGCCTGCTCGCTGTCGCGCGCCAGGCCCAGCTCGCCGCGTTCGTAGGCCATCGCGAGCGCCTGGTGGGCCGGCGGATATTCGAGGGCCGCCGCTTCACGGTACAGCACCAGCGCCCTCGCCTCGTCGCGCGGCACACCATCGCCCTCGCGCGCGGCATTGGCCAGCAGGAACAGCGCCTGCGGATCGTGCGCCTGCGCGGCCTGCGCCAGCCAGCGCGCTGCAGCGGCCGGATCGCGCGCGCGGCGCGCCAGCAGGCCGCGCTGCAATGCCGCGCCCGCATGGCCTGCCACGGCGGCGCGCTCGAAATCGCGTGCCGCCTGCGCCTCGTCGTGCTGCGGCCCGGATTGCAGGTGCAGCTTCCCCAGCTGGTACGAGGCCTGCGCATCGCCCTGCTGCTGCGCCGCCTGCAGCCAGCGCAGCGCCTCGGCCCGGTCCGCAGCGTCGGCCGTCGCGGCCAGCACGCTGCCGAGCGCCTGCTGCGCCTGCGCCGCGCCACCCTCGGCGCGATAGCGCAGCTGCTGCAGCGCCTGCGCGTCGCGGCCGGCACCGGCGCGCACCGCGAGCTGTTCGGTCGACACTGCCGCCAGCGCTCCGCGGTCGCCACGGKTGCTGACGCCCACCGCCAGCGCCGCACTGGCGGCGGCGAGCGCGACCAGCGCCCACACGGTGTGCTCGAACAATCGCGCCATCGGCATGCCTCTCTCTCTTACTGCGCCAGGTCGATCGCGTACACCGACAGGCTCTTGCCGCTGCCGTCGTCCGCCTGCTGCAGCGTGATGCCGGCGAGGCCCGCGGCCTGCGCCAGCGCGAGCTGGTTGGCCGCCGACTTGAAGGTCACCGCCCCGGCCGTCGTCACCTTCGTGAAGCGCCAGCTGCGGTGCGAGCCGTTGGCCACACGGGTCAGGTTCTTCGCGGTCTTGATGTACGAGATCAGCGCATCGCGGTTCGCGTCGGGCGACGCGTAGATCGTCTTGCTGCCGTCCAGGCCGGGGAAGCTGCCGCCGCCGCTCGCGCGGTAGTTGTTGGTCGCGACGACGAACTGCGCCGCCGCGTCGATCGCCGCGCCCTTGTACATGAGGTTCTTGATGCGGCTGCCGACCGCTTGCGTCACGTCGATCTCGTACTGCATGTCGGCCGACGTGAACATGTCGAAGTTGTAGCCCGGGTAGGTGCTGACCAGCTCCTGCGCCGTGGTCAACGCCGGGTTGATCGTGTTGAAGCGCTTGGCCGCGGTCTCCAGCCAGGCCTTGATGTCGGCACCCGTCACCTTCACTGCATAGATGGTGTTCGGGTACAGGTACAGGTCGGCCGCGTTGTTGATCGCGAGCGGGCCGGCGGCCACGTCGGTGAAGTCGTTGCCGCCGCCGAAGCCGGACTTGAACGGCGCGCTGACCGACAGCACCGGCAGCGTCTTGAACTCCGGCAGGTTGGCCTGGATGTAGGCCGAGACGTAGTCCGCCTGCGCCTGGTTGACGATCTCGATCGCGCCGGGCTCGCCCACGTCGGCGAAGTAGGTCGTCATGCGGAAATCGGTCGTGCCGACCGGCGTCTTCACGTACGCGATGGTCGCCTGGTGCTCGGCCTCGATCAGCGGGGCGACCGTCGCATCGACCGCGACATAGGTCTTGTCGGCGTTCTGCGTCGAACGTGCCTCGACCGTGGTCTTCGTCGTGTCGACCGTCCACTTGCTGCCGTCGTGCTTCAGGTTCAGGCCGATCACCCCCAGGTGCTTGCCCCAGAAGTTGGCCATCACGGTCGGCACGCCGTTGACCGTGCCCTTGACCTTGTCGACACCGGTCTGGTTGAACTGCCCGACGGTGCTCTTCGCGTCCGGGAAGATCTGGTGCGAGTGGCCGATCAGCATCGCATCGACGCCGGCCACCTTCGACAGGTGCCAGCTGCCGTTCTCCATCGTCGGCGAGTAGGCCCCGGCGTCGAGCCCGCCGTGCGAGATCACGACGATCAGCTCGGCGCCCTTGGCCTTCATCTCGGGGATGAACTTCTCGGCGGTTTCCTTCACGCCTTCGGTGTAGACCTTGCCGTCCAGCCAGCGCTTGTCCCAGGCCAGGATGGCGGGCGGCGCGAAGCCGATGAAGCCGACCTTGACCGGCACGCTCACGTCCTTGCCGGCCGGGTCCTTGGCCTTCAGCGTCTTCGTGACGATGGTGTACGGCGTGAACAGCGGCTGCTTGCTCTTGACGCTGTAGACGTTGGCCAGCACCTGCGGGAAGGCCGGGCCGGCGCAGGTCGGCTGCGTGCTCAGTGCCGGCATGCCGTCGACGTCGAACTTGTTGCCGGTGACCTGCGCCAGGTAGGGCAGGCCGTAGTTGAACTCGTGGTTGCCGATGCCGCCCACGTCGTAGCCGGCGGCGTTCATCGCCTTGTAGATCGCCAGCGTGTCGGTGCAGGCGATCGGCTTGACCAGCGCCTGGTAGTCGGACACCGCGGTACCCTGGATGGTGTCGCCGTTGTCGACCAGCATCGAGTTGGCGAACTCGGCGCGCGCGGTCTTGATCAGCGTCGCGGTGCGCTCGAAGCCGAGCGTCGTGTCATCGGCCAGCTTGAAGTAGTCGTAGCTGCGCACGTTGGTGTGCAGGTCGGTGGTTTCCAGCAGCGCGAGCTGCGCGGTCGTGCCGGCTGCGACCACCGGTGCCGCCGGTGCGGCGTCGTCGCTGCCACCGCAGGCCAGCAGGCCGGCCCCCAGGGCGATGGCGCCGAGCCCTGCACCCAGCTTCCAACCCATGCGTCGATCGAACATCATCCTCGCTCCTCGTTGTGTGGTCGCCGTCGGGCGAAGCGTGGAGTGTCGCGACGGCATGTGGCAGGTCTGTGAAATCCGATACTTCGATCCAGCCCGAAGCAATCAATGGGCCACCGGCGCGACGATCCGGCATCGCTCCCAGGAATCCCCATGACCTCCCTCGACCTGATGCTGCTGCTGGCCTTCGCCGGTTTCGTCTTCGCCCTCGCCGGTTTCGTGAAGGGCGTGATCGGCCTCGGGCTGCCGACCATCTCGATGGGCCTGCTGAGCGTCGTGATGCCGCCGGCGCAGGCGGCCGCGCTGCTGGTCGTGCCGTCGTTCGTCACCAACCTCTGGCAGATCGCCGGGCCGGGCTTCGGCGCGCTGCTGCGCCGGCTGGCGACGCTGCTGATCGGCGTGTGCGCCGGTGTCGCGCTCGGCGCCGGCTGGCTGAGCGCCGGCCATGCGCCGGGCTGGGCCGGGCTCGCGCTCGGGCTGTCGCTGCTCGCCTATGCCAGCCTGGGGCTGCTGTCGGTGCGGCTGCAGGTGCCGGCGCGGCTCGAGCCGTGGCTGGCGCCGTGGATCGGCATGGCCACCGGCCTCGTCACCGCCGCGACCGGCGTGTTCGTGATCCCGGCCGTGCCCTGGCTGCAGGCGCTCGGCCTGGCGAAGGACGATCTGGTGCGCGCGCTCGGCATCTCGTTCCTGGTGTCGACTGTCGCGCTGGCCGTCAGCCTGCGCCATGGCGGTGCGCTCGATGCACAGGCCGCCGGCAGCTCGCTGCTGGCGCTGTTGCCGGCCCTGCTCGGCATGGGCCTCGGCCAGCGGCTGCGACGCGCGGTACAGCCGGAGACCTTCAAGCGTGTGTTCTTCACCGGACTCTGGCTGCTCGGTGCCTACCTGGCGTTGCGCTCGGTGCTGCGCTGAGCACGTGCGAGGATCCGGCCATGAGCAGTCCTGAACCGCGCTTCGCCCGCATCGCCGCGATGATCGGCGACCCGACCCGCGCCCGCATGCTGGCCGCGCTGATGGGTGGCCAGTACCTCGCGGCCGGCGAGCTGGCCGAGGTGGCGGGCGTCACCGCGCAGACCGCGAGCACGCACCTGACGCAGCTGGTCGACAACGAGCTGGTCGTCGTGCGCACGCAGGGCCGGCACCGCTACTTCCGGCTCGCCGATGCCGACATCGGCCACGCGCTGGAGGCCTTGTCGCTGGTGGCCGAGCGCGCCGGCAGCGCCGACAAGTGGAACCACGGCGCCTACAAGCCGCTGAAGGCCGCGCGCACCTGCTACAGCCACCTGGCCGGCGAACTGGGCGTCGCGCTGTTCGACGGG
>NZ_JBFUFP010000271.1:0-5814 GCF_056403375.1 Rhizobacter sp. P2_H2 | reverse complement strand
CGGCTACAACGCCAACACCATCCTCGCCGACGGCTCGGTCTTCACGCTCGGCGGCTCGTGGAGCGGCGGGCGCGGCAACAAGCACGGGGAGCGCTGGACGGCCGCCGGCGGCTGGGCGCGCCTGACCGGCGTGCCGGTCGATGCGGCGCTCGGCAACGACCCCGATTTCGCGTTCCGCGCCGACAACCACATGTGGCTGTTCCCGGCGCCGAACGGCAAGGTGCTGCATGCCGGGCCGGCCGCGAACATGAACTGGATCGACACCCAGGGCAGCGGCAGCATCACGCCGGYCGGCACGCGCGGCGACGATGCGTACAGCCAGAGCGGCAACGCGGTGATGTACGACATCGGCAAGATCCTGAAGGTCGGCGGTGCGCCGGCCTACGAAGGGCAGAACGCCAACAACCGCGCCTACGTGATCGACGTGAACGCCGGCGTCTCGGTGCGCAAGGTCGCGCCGATGGCGTACTCGCGCATCTTCAGCAACGGCGTCGTGCTGCCGAACGGGCAGGTGCTGGTGATCGGCGGCCACAGCTTCGGCCGCCCGTGGTCCGATGACAACTCGGCCCTGGTGCCCGAGCTGTGGGATCCGGCCACCGAGACCTTCGTGCCGCTGCCGCCGATCGGCGTGCCGCGCAATTACCACAGCATCGCGCTGCTGCTGCCCGACGCCCGCGTGCTGACGGCCGGCAGCGGCCTGTGCGGCAGCTGCTCGACCAACCATGCGAACGCGCAGATCCTGACGCCGCACTACCTGCTGAACGACGACGGCACGGCCGCGACGCGCCCGGTGATCAGCACCGCGCCGGCCAGCGCGACGCAGGGCACGAACATCGCGGTGACGACGAATGCCGCGGTCGCGCAGTTCTCGCTGGTGCGCGTCGGCTCGACCACGCACACCGTCAACAACGACCAGCGCCGCATCCCGCTGCAGTTCACCACCACCGGCAGCAATGCGTATTCGCTGGCGCTGCCGTCGAACCCCGGCGTGCTGCTGCCCGGCTACTACATGCTGTTCGCGATGAACGCGGCCGGCACGCCGTCGGTGTCGAAGATGATCCGCATCGGCGGCGATGCCGCGCCGAAGCTCGTGAACCCCGGCACGCAGAGCAGCATCAGCGGCAGCGCGGTGAACCTGGCGCTGGCCGCCACCACGCCGACCGGCACGCTGACCTGGTCGGCGACCGGCCTGCCGCCGGGCCTCGCGATCAATGCGAGCAGCGGCGCCATCACCGGCACGCCGACCACGGTGGGCCAGTACGTGGTCACGGTGAGCACGCGCAACGACGTGGCGGCCAGCAGCACGATGCTGGCGTGGAACGTCACGCCGGTGCTCGGCGCGACGGTGCAGTACGTGATGCTGGAGGCGGTGTCGGAGCAGGGCGGCAACGCCTGGACCTCGATGGCCGAGTTCAACCTGCTCGATCGCGCCGGCGCGGTGATCCCGCGCACCGGCTGGGCGGTGCAGGTCGACAGCCAGGAGGCGGCGAGCGGCCAGAATTCGGGCGCCGCCGCGATCGATGGCGATGCAGCAACCTTCTGGCACACCAAGTACACCGGCGGCAACGCGCCGCTGCCGCACCGCTTCATCGTCAACCTCGGCACGGCGCGCGGCATCGGCGGCTTCAAGTACCTGCCGCGCCCGGCGGCGGGCGGGTTGAACGGCATCATCGCCGGCTGGAACTTCTACATCGGCAACGACGGCGTCAACTGGTCGCTGCTGAAGAGCGGCAACTTCAACGACTTCCCGGACCGCAGTTCGGAGAAGACGGTGACGGTCGACCGCGCACCGGCCATCGCGCCGATCGCCAACCGCAACAACCTGGTCGGCCAGGCGGTGTCGTTCGGCGTCAGCGCCGGCGATCCGGATGGCGATGCGTTGACCTACTCGGCCACCGGCCTGCCGAACGGACTGTCGATCAACGCGACCAGCGGGCTCATCAGCGGCACGGTGAGCACCGTCGGCAACTTCGCGGTGACGGTCGGCGTCAACGACGGGCACGGTGGCACCGCGAGTGCAGCCTTCAGCTGGAACGTCAGCGCGGCGGCCTTCGTGATCGACCCGGTCGCGGTGGCTCCGGTGGTCTCTGGCAGCAGTGTGACCTTCAACGTCGCGTCGAACGGCGGCACCGGCACGCGCTACCGCTGGACCTTCGGCGACGGCACGGCGCAGACGGCGTATTCCACCGCCACGTCGATCGCCCACACCTACGCGGCGCCGGGCCTGTACAGCGTGACGGTGGAGGCGATCGACGCGAACAACGTCGTCACCTCGCGCACCTTCAGGCAGGCCGTGTATGCGGCGGCCACCGCGGCGCGCCCGACCTCGTCGTCGGCGATCGCGCTGGAGCCYGCGACGACGCCGCGTGTGTGGCTGGTGAACCAGGACAACGACAGCGTCAGCGTCTTCAACGGCAGCACGAATGCGCGGGTCGCGGAGATCGCGGTCGGCACGCGGCCGCGCAGCGTGGCACGCGCGCCCGACGGCCGCATGTGGGTCGTCAACAAGGGCGATGCGACGATCAGCATCGTCAATGCCGGCACGCTGGCCGTCGCGCAGACGGTGGCGCTGCCGCGCGCCTCGCAACCGTTCGGCCTCGCCTTCGCGCCGGACGGCAGCGCGGCCTACGTCGCGCTCGAGGGCAGCGGCCAGTTGCTGAAGCTCAATGCCTCGACCGGTGCGACGCTCGGCAGCGTGGCGGTGGGCGCGAACCCGCGGCATGTGTCGGTGACGGCGGCGAGCGACCTCGTGCTGGTGTCGCGCTTCGTCTCGCCGGCGTTGCCGGGCGAGGGCACGGCCAGCGTGCAGACGGCCGTCGGCGGCGTGAAGAAGGGCGGCGAGGTGGTCGTCGTGACGGCCGCGCTGGCGGTGGAGCGCACCGTGGTGCTGCAGCACAGCGACAAGCCCGACAGCCTGCTGCAGGGCCGCGGCATCCCGAACTACCTGGCGCCGGCGGTGATCTCGCCGGACGGCCAGAGCGCCTGGGTGCCGTCCAAGCAGGACAACCTGTTGCGCGGCACGCTGCGCGACGGCAGCAACCTGGACTTCCAGAACACGGTGCGCGCGATCAGCTCGCGCATCGACCTGGTGGGCTGGGCCGAGGACTACGCGGCGCGCATCGACCACGACAACTCCGGCGTCAGCAGCGGCGCGGTGTTCCACCCGACCGGGGCGTTCCTGTTCGTCGCGCTCGAGACGAGCCGCGAGGTGGCGGTGGTGGACCCGGTCGCGAAGGCCGAGATCTACCGCTTCCCGGTGGGGCGTGCGCCGCAGGCGGTGGCGGTGTCGGCCGACGGGCTGAAGCTGTACGTCAACAACTTCATGGACCGCACGCTCGGCGTGTACGACCTGACGCGGCTCGTGAACTTCGGCGAGCTGAACCTGCCGCTGCTCGCGAACGCCGGTGCGGTCGGCACCGAGAAGCTCGCGGCCAATGTGCTGACCGGCAAGAGGCTGTTCTACGACGCGGCCGACACGCGGCTGGCGCGCGATGCCTACATGAGCTGTGCGTCGTGCCACAACGACGGCGGGCAGGACGGCCGCACCTGGGACTTCACCGGGCTCGGCGAGGGCTTGCGCAACAYGATCTCGCTGCGCGGGCATGCCGGTGCGCAGGGCAACCAGCACTGGACCGGCAACTTCGACGAGATCCAGGACTTCGAGGGCCAGATCCGCAACTTCGCGCTCGGCACCGGGCTGATGAGCGATGCGCAGTTCAACACCGGTACGCGCTCGCAGCCGCTGGGCGATCGCAAGACGGGCATCAGCGCCGATCTGGATGCGCTGGCGGCATACGTCGCGTCGCTGAAGGCGAGCGATGCGAGCCCGTACCGCAACGCGAACGGCACGCTGACCGCCGATGCGCTGGCCGGGCAGGTGCTGTTCCGCGGCGCGGGCGGCTGCCTCGCCTGCCACGGCGGCACCGACGTGACGGACAGTGCCGGCGGCGTGCTGCGCAACGTCGGCACGATCAAGGCATCGTCGGGCAAGCGGCTCGGCCAGACGCTGACCGGGCTGGACACGCCGACGCTGAAGGGCGCGTGGGCGACAGGGCCGTACCTGCACGATGGCTCGGCGGCCACGCTGCTGGACGTGCTGACGACCGCCAACGCGGCCAACCAGCACGGCGCGGCCGGCAGCCTGACGGCGGCGCAGCGCACGCAGCTGGTGGCCTACCTGCAGCAGCTGGACGACAGCAGCGATGCGATCAGCGCGGCGACGATCGGTGGCCTGTCGGTGCTGGACACGGCGAACGCGGCGGACTGGTCGGTGCAGGCCAACCTGCAGGCGGCCGGGCTGCAGTTCGGCGATCGCACCTTCACGATCACCGGGTTGCCGGCGGTGCTGTCGGGTTCCCCCTGGTTGCGCACCGCGAACGATTCGAAGACCTTCACGGGCAACCCGACGGCGAGCTTCACGCTGAACCAGCCGGCGGATGTGTATGTGACGGTCGACGACCGCTTCACCGGCGCGTTCTCGTGGATGGCGGGCTGGTCGAACACCGGGCTGAAGATGACGACCGACGAGGCGGGCACGGCACGCAGTTTCAGCGTGTGGACGAAGAGCTTCCCGGCCGGGACGGTGAACCTGGGGCCGGTGGGGTCCGGAGGGAACAGCATGTACAGCGTGGTGGTGCGGTAGGGGACGGTGGCGAACGCACACGAACCGTTCGGACTGAGCCTGTCGAAGTCCTGGTGGCTGGGCGGCGGCTTGGCCCTGTGTGCGGTCGTCGCGTTCGCCGATCCCGTCACCCACCTCGGCCGCCAGCTGTATCGCGGCGAGGTCGCGCTCTCCGGCACGATCAGCGGCCATGCCCAGCCACTGCCGCCGATCGCGACGCGCTGCACCAACTGCCATTCGCGCGACAGTGCGGCGCAAGCCGCCTCAGGCGCCGCCTCGTTCGCGCCGCTGCTGACGCGCGAGCGGCTGCTGGGCCCGATCGCGCGGCGGGGCGGCCCACCGTCGCGCTACGACGAGGCGGCGTTCTGCCGATTGCTGCGCAGCGGCATCGACCCGGCCATCATGCTGATCCCGCGGCAGATGCCGCGCTATGCGATCGACGATGCGCAGTGCAAGGCGCTGTGGGCTTACCTGATCGATGGAGGAGAGACGCGATGACGACGCGGCGAGAGTGGCTTGTCGGTGCGGCTGCCTGCGCGCTGCTGTTGCACGAGGCGCGGGCCCACAGCGTCTTCGGCCCGGTGCAGCCGGCGCTGCCTGCGCCGGCGCTGTCTCTGCAGGACATGGCCGGCAGATCGGTGGCGCTGCCCTCGCTGCTCACCGGACAGGTCACGGCCGTGCAGCTGATGTTCACCGGCTGCAGCGCAACCTGCCCGATCCAGGGCGCGGTGTTCGCCGATGCGCAGGCGCGGCTCGCGAAGGAGAACGCCGGGCTGCGGCTGCTGTCGCTGTCGATCGACCCGCTCGGCGACGACCTGCCGGCGATGCGGGCCTGGCTCGCGAAGTTCGGTGCGCAATCGCCGCGCTGGGCGGCGGCGCTGCCGAAGCTGAAGGATGTCGACCTGCTGCTCGACTTCCTGCGCGGCCGCGCGCCCGGCACCGATCGCCACACCGCGCAGGCCTTCGTGTTCGACCGGCAGGCGCGGTTGGTCTATCGCACCGAGGACATGCCGCAGCCTGAGGAGTTGGTGAAGCTGATGCAGAGGGTGGCTGCCCGAGCGTGACCCGGCCATCCACCCTCACTTGTTCGCTTGTCAAATCCGAAGGAGCAGGGTGGTGGCAGAAGGCGCGTGTGGGGAGGCTGTGGAGCGCCAATAAGGAGGGGGCGCCGGAGCTGGCTGGTTTCATGGCCC
>NZ_JBFUFP010000270.1:0-5825 GCF_056403375.1 Rhizobacter sp. P2_H2 | reverse complement strand
ATCTCGTCGCGGAAGCGCACGTCATCGTAGACCTTCTCCGCCTTCGCGATGCGCTTGAGCCGCTCCAGCTCGCGCTTCGAGCGGTTCACGTCGGCGATGTTGGTGCGCTCGTGGGCCAGCAGGTACTTGGCGTAGGTCCAGCCCTTGTTCTCCTCGCCGACCAGGTTGTCCGCCGGCACCTCGACGTCGTCGAACCAGACCTCGTTGACCTCGTGCTCGCCGTCCATCGTGATGATCGGCCGCACCGTGATGCCGGGGCTCTTCATGTCGATCAGCAGGAAGCTGATGCCGGTCTGCGGCTTGCCTTCGGTGCTGGTGCGCACCAGGCAGAAGATCCAGTCGCCGTACTGGCCGAGCGTGGTCCAGGTCTTCTGGCCGTTGACGACGTAGTAGTCGCCGCGGCGCTCGGCGCGGCACTTCAGCGACGCGAGGTCGGAGCCCGAGCCCGGCTCGCTGTAGCCCTGGCTCCACCACACCTCGCCGCTCATGATGCCGGGCAGGTGGCGCCTCTGTTGCTCGGGCGAGCCGAAGGCCATGATCACCGGCGCGACCATCACCGGGCCGAAGGGCACCACGCGCGGTGCGCCGGCCAGCGCGCACTCTTCTTCGAACAGGTGGCGCTGGATCGCGTTCCAGCCCGGGCCGCCGAACTGCGTCGGCCAGGCCCAGCCGTGCCAGCCCTGCTGGCCGAGGATCTTCGCCCAGCGCTGCAGGTCGTCCTTCGACAGGCGCAGCGCGTTGTGCACCTTGTGGCTGATGTCCTTCGGCAGGTGCTCGGCGACCCAGCCGCGGATCTTCTGTCGGAAGGCCTGCTCTTCGGGCGTGAAGTTCAAATCCATCGTCGTGTCTCCTGTGCGCCGCGTTTTAGCACGGTCGTGCGCTGACGAAGTGTCCCAGCAGCGACAACGGGCCTACCGATAATCCCGCGGTGACTTCTTCCTATCGTTCCACCGTGGCCGCGCTGGCTGCCGGCCAGCTGGTGAGCTGGGCGGCGCTGTACTACGCATTCTCGTCCTTCGTGCTGCCGATGCAGCAGGCGCTGGGTTGGAGCAAACCCGTGTTGATGGGCGCCTTCACGCTCGGCCTGGCGGTGTGGGGCGCGAGCAGCTACGCGGCCGGCGCGGCGATCGACCGTGGCCACGGGCGGGGCGTGATGACGCTCGGCGCGGTGCTGGCCGGTGCCGGTTTCCTGCTGTGGTCGCAGGTGGCGCAGCCGGCCACGCTGTACGTCGCGTGGGTGTTGCTGGGCGCGGCGATGGCGATGATCCTGTACGAGCCGGCGTTCACCGTGCTGACCAAGCGCTTTCCGGAGCGCTACCGCGACGGCATCACGTCGCTGACGCTGGTGGGCGGCTTCGCGAGCACGCTGTCGTTCCCGGCGGTGGCCTGGCTGGTGAACGCCTGGGGCTGGCGCATCGCGCTGGCGGTGATCGGCGCCGTGCTGCTGCTGGGCGTGGCACCACTGCACGCCTGGGCGCTGCGTGGCAGCGATCCGCCGCAGGCGCCGCGTGGCGAGCACGACGCCGCTGACGATGCAACGCTGCACGAGGCCCTGCGCCACCGCGCGTTCTGGCTGCTCACTGCCACCTTCACGCTGTACTCGTTCTCGGCGGCCACGCTGTGGGCGCATGTGATGCCGATCTTCGCGTCGAAGGGGCGCAGCGAGGTGCAGGCGCTCGCGGTGCTGACCTGGATCGGGCCGGCGCAGGTGGCGGGGCGCTTCGTGTTCCTCGCCTTCGGGCGCCGGGTCACGCCGCGCGGGCKGGGGCTGGCGGTGCTGGGTGGCCTGCCGCTGTCGTTCGCGATCTTCGCGCTGGCCGAGCACTTGGCGGCGTTGATCGTGTTCGCGGTGCTGTTCGGCATCGCCAACGGGCTGGTGACGATCGTGCGCGGCAACCTGGTGCCCGAGTACTTCGGCCGGGCGCACGTCGGGCGCATCGGCGGGGCGATGTCGGCGATCGCGCTGTTGTCGCGGGCAGCCGCGCCGGTGCTGACGGCCTGGCTGCTGCTGGCGCTGCCCGGCTACCGCGAGCTGCTGCTGATGCTGGCGGCGCTCGGGGTGGTGGCGCTGGTGAGCTTTGCCTTCGCACGGCCACCCACGTGATGACGACCCCTCGATCGACGAGTACGTCGACCGATCCCCCGAGGGGATGCGGGCCGGCTTGGGGCGGCCCGGCGCTCGGCCCGCTGCGCGTTGGTCAAGGTTTCTTGTCGAGCGTCATCGTGTCGTTGTCGCGCTTCATCTGGAAGCGCGTCAGGAAGCTGTTGCCGAGCAGCACCTGGCTCATCGAGGCCGGCATGACGACGGCATCGACATTGAACACCTGCACGTCGCCGATGCGCACCGAATTGAGCGTGATGCGCCAGGCCGTCACCGAGCCATTGGCGGTGTTGACCATGCCGCGCTGGCCGTCGCGGTACTTCAACCCGATGGCGTCGGCTTCCGATTGGGAGATGCTCACGGTGGTGGCGCCGGTGTCGACGAGGAACACCACCGCCTTGCCGTTGATCGAGCCTTGCGAGTAGAAATGGCCGCCCGGGCCGACCGGCAGCACGATGCGGCTGCCGCCGCCTTCGACCGGCGCGGCCCCGAGGCTGACCTGCACGCCGCCGAGCCGCAGCTGCTGGCGCTCGCCGCCGACCTCGACGACGGCCTCGCCGCCCGACATGCTGATCAGCTTGACGCCCTGGACGGTGCTGCCGACGGCCACCGTGCGCGGCGYGCCGTTGATCATCAGCAGCGCCTTGTTGTCGCCCAGCGCACCGCTCATCGAGACGGTCTGGGCGGAGGCGGCCGCGGCGAACAGCGCGCCGGCCGCCAGCGCGGCGGCGAGGAGGGCGCGGCCCATCAGTCGCGGAAGTTGTCGAAGCTCAAGGGCGCGTCGGACACTTCCTTGCGGATCAGCGCCATCGCGGCCTGCAGGTCATCGCGCTTGGCGCCGGTGACGCGCACCGTGTCGCCCTGGATCGCCGCCTGCACCTTCAGCTTGCTCTGCTTGATCAGCGTCTGGATCTTCTTCGCGGTGTCGCTGTCGATGCCGTTCTTGACGGTGATCAACTGCTTGACCTTGTCGCCGCCGATCTTCTCGATCTTCGCGCTGCGGTCGAGGAAGCGGATGTCGACGCTGCGTTTGGTGAGCTTGGCCAGCAGGATGTCCATCACCTGGCCGATCTGGAAGTCGCTGTCGGCGTAGACCGTCAGTTCCTTCTCTTTCAATTCGACACGGGCGGACGAGCCCTTGAAGTCGAAACGGGTGCCGATTTCCTTGGCAGTCTGGTCCACGGCATTGCGCACTTCGACGAGATTGGGGTCGAGTACGGCATCGAAGCTGGGCATGATCGGTAGTTCCTCGCTGGATCAGCGAAAATTCTCGCATGCAAATCGAATCGGGCGTCAGCCTGAAACCCTACAACAGCTTCGGATTGCCGGCTGTCGCACACACTTTGGTGCGCATCGCCAGCGATGCGGACGTGCGTCGCGTCGTCGACCACCCGCAGCTCGGCCGTGCGCCGAAGTTCGTGCTGGGCGGMGGCAGCAACATCGTGCTGACGCGCGACATGCCGCAGGTGGTGCTGAAGGTCGAGGTCACCGGCCGGGCGCTGGTGCGCGAGACCGACACCGCATGGATCGTCGAGGCCGGGGCCGGCGAGAACTGGCACGAGTTCGTCGCGTGGACGCTGGCCCAGGGCTGGCCGGGCCTGGAGAACATGGCGCTGATCCCGGGCACGGTGGGCGCCTCGCCGGTGCAGAACATCGGCGCCTACGGCATCGAGCTGAAGGACCGCTTCGAGTCGCTGGACGCGGTCGACCTGGTCACCGGCCGCAGCGTCACGCTGGCGAGCGGCATCTGCGCCTTCGGCTACCGCGACAGCGTCTTCAAGCATTCGCTGGCCGGCCGCAGCGTGATCACGCGGGTGCGTTTTCGCCTGCCGAAGCCGTGGCAGCCGGTGCTGGGCTACCTGGAGCTGGAGCGCAAGATGGCCGAGACCGGCATCAGCGCGCCGCGCCCGCAGCAGGTGTTCGACTGGGTCTGCGCGATCCGCCGCGCCAAGCTGCCCGACCCGGCCCAGGTCGGCAACGCCGGCAGCTTCTTCAAGAACCCGGTCGTGACGCCGGAGCAATGCCGCGACATCATCGGCCGCGACCCGGAGATCGTGCACTACCCGATGCCCGACGGCAGCGTGAAGCTCGCGGCCGGCTGGATGATCGACGCCTGCGGCTGGAAGGGCAAGAGCATCGGCCGCGCCGGCGTCTACGAGAAGCAGGCGCTGGTGATCGTCAACCGCGGCGGCGCGATCGGCTCCGAGGTGGTGACGCTGGCGCGTGCGATCCAGGAGAGCGTGTACGGGCGCTTCGGGATCCGGCTGGAGCCGGAGCCGGTGGTGGTGTGAGCGGGTGGCCCGCGCTGTCAGTCGCGCGCGAGGTTCGCCATGGACGCACGCTTCGCGACCTCACGGTTGCGCAGGAGCAGGGCGGCGATCGCCTCACCTTGAGGGGCACTCAGTGGCGTATCGCCGAGATCCAGCGAGATCAGTGCATTGTTGGCCCTGATGGCCATGATCAGCTGGTCGACGAACTCGGCGTCGAAGGTGGCGTCGGGGAACGAAAGCGACGTCAGCTTGCACGCTGGATTCTGCAGCGCGTCCGTCAGCACGTCCTTCATCGTTGCGGAGTCCACGATGGGGCCACGCAAGGTCAACGATGAGAGGAGCGGGTTCGCGCGGATCGTGTCGCCCCACCACCGCAGTCTCTCGGTAGACCAGCAGGGCCAGGTCAGCCAGACTGATTCCGCCTTCAGGTGTGTCGACAGTGCATCGCTCAGTGCGGGCATCCACGCCGCGTTGCCGCCCGGCTCCTGCCTCAGGTGAATGCTCAGCTCGGACAGCGCCTTGATGCGGGGCGTGGCGTGCGAGAACAGCCGCACCAAGGCGCCGGAATCGGGCGGGGCCGCTTCGGATGCGTAGAGTGCGAGCCGATCCAGGCCCGTGTTGTGGGCCAACGCGTCGGCAAGGCGCCCGGCCTGCTCGGGTGTCGACGGGATCGGCAGTTCGATGCCCTTGATCTGCGGGCAATGGGACAGGACGCGGATGAAGAATTCGAGGTTGTCCGGGGTGATGTGTTCGAGCTCGAATTCGAGCTCGACGCCTTCGTCGCGGAAGCGGTTCACCTCGGGGTCGTGAACGCAGGCGTCGTAGACTTTGGCAGCCAACTGGAACTGGTCGAAGAGACCGTTGTCGGCACACCAGCAGAGCACGAGCTGCGCGTCGGCAGCCTCCACGGCCGGATTCGGCATGGTCGCGCTGCTCTGGAAGTGGCGCACACACTCTTCCTCCAGCGACGTGTCGAGCGCGGCCATGCCCTCGATCAATCGCTGCGTCTGGGCTGCGGCGGCGGGGTTGCCCGAGCCGCCGGGAACGAAGTGGCGCGGCGGTGATGCATCGCGGATGCGTTTCATGGTGGTTTCTCGAAGCTCATCGAATGGACACCGACCTGAGTGGCCCGCCGCCGCATCCGGGTTCCATCAGGGAGGGGGCGCTTCGCGCCAGCGCGCCGCCGCCTGCCCGCGCGTCTGCGCGCCCAGCTTGTCGAGGATGTTCGCGACGTGCCGCTTCACCGTGTGCGGGCTCAGGTCGAAGGCCCGCGCGATCAGCTTGTTGCTGTCGCCGGCGGCCATGCGCTCCAGTACCTCGCGCTCGCGGGTGCTGAGGGCGGCCAGCGGGCCGGGGCCTGCGACCTGCACGGCGAGCTGGAGGCCGGGCGCCGCGTCGGGACGAGGCGCCTGGTGCCCGCGCAGCCGCTCCGCGCTGTCCAGCCAGTTCGCCAG
>NZ_JBFUFP010000269.1:0-5858 GCF_056403375.1 Rhizobacter sp. P2_H2 | reverse complement strand
CAAACAAGGATCTCGACATCTGCCACGGCCACACCGACACCTCGGTGACGCAGTACCACTACCACACGACGGAAACCTTCCCGTACACGATCGGCTGCTACCGCGGCACGCCGATCACGAGCCACAACTGATCCGGCGCTGCAAGCCCTCACCCATGATGCGCCGCGCCGCGCTCCTGTGCCTCGGCCTCGCCGTCATGACGGCGGGGGTTTCCGCCTGGTCCCTGTGGGCCGATTGGCGTCGGCCCGATTCGATCCTCGCGCACGACACGCTGCCCTTCTATGCGTCGGCCGACATGAGGCCTCGCTGGGATCGCATCTCGTCGGTACTGCGGGTTGGCGCCTTCGAATTCACGAATCACCGCAAGGCAAGCGTCGACAGCCGCCTGCTCGACAACGGCCCGACCGTCGTCAACCTGTTCTTCGCCGGCTGCGTGTCGGTGTGCCCGGTGTCGATGGACCTGCTGCGAACGCTGCAGGCCAGCTTCGGCAGCCAGGCGCCGCAGTTCGTGTCGCTGACGGTGTCACCGCTGACTGACGACGTGCGCGCGCTGGACGACTATGCCGCCAAGTTCGGACTGCCCAAGGACTGGATCCTGCTGACCGGCGAGCCCCGGCATGTGGAAGCGTGGGCGCGCCACAGCCTCTACTCCGACATCACGACACTCGGTGCGGACGGCTTGCCGCCTCACACCGAACGCGCTTTTCTCGTCGACCGCCGACACCGCATCCGCGGCATCTACGACGCGCGCTCGCCGCACGAGATGGTGCGGCTGCGCAGCGACATCGGCCAGCTCAGGCGGGAAGAGGCCCTCGTCGAGGGTCAGTCGGCCGCAGTCTCGTCCTCTTCGCCACCCGAGGACCCCACGGTCGTGATGCGGTAGCCCTTGCCGCGGATGGCCACGATCCGGACCGCATCGGCCCCGACTTCACGCAGGCGCTGGCGCAACCGCGACACATGCGCATCGACGACGCGCGAGCCGCCGATGCGGCCCACCTTGGTGGCGGGGATCACGGATTCGATGTCGGCCCGACTGACCGGATGCGGCGCGCGATCGAGCAACAACTTCAGCGTGTACAACGATGAGATTCCCAGCGAGAACGGCACGCCCCGCACACTGCAGGTCAGGCTCGCCGTGTCCACCGCCAGCTCGGTGTCGCCCAGCGCATCGTCAACGCGAACGGCACGGTCCTTCTGGATCCGCTGCCCCGCGTGACGGATCAGCACTGCGAGGGCCTCCTCATGCGCCAGGTCGCCCCAGACGTGATCGAAGCCGAGTTCCAGCGCGAGCAGGTGCACCAGGCTGCCGAATGCCGGCCCGTACAACGCAACCGACAGCACACCCGCCTCACGCAAGGTTTCGAGCATGGCGCCGAGCGGCACATCGAGGCCGTTGGCCGCAACGATCGCCATCCGGGCCGCCCCGATGCGGGGGCCTCGCACGATCACATCGGCCACCGAAGCCACGATGCAAGCTCGGCCCAGGTTGGCACAGACCCGGCGAAGGAGCGTCCGGTGCCGTTCGTCCTGTGCCACGACGTACACGGTGTCTGCAGGCGCCGGCATGTCTGCCGCACTCTCCGCCGCGCCGGTTTCCGCCACGGCGGCGCTGTTTGCAGCGGTGCCTGTCGACTCACCTGCAGGCCTCGTGCAGGCGAGGCTCAAGAGAAGCGGAGGCTCGTCAATGCGCTTGTGCAAGATATCCACGGTATTGGTCATGAAGACTCGATCGATGGCGGCAATCTCATGCCCCGCAGGAACGACCTTCCAGCGACCAGCACGGCAACGCCCCGTTGGCTGCGTTGTTCGCGTTGGGATGGGAGATCGTCCGTTGGCGCCCCTGTTCGTCGGTGCGGTACTGGTAGCCCGCCATCGGCCCATGGCCGATGGCATCGAGCGTGTAGCCGCTTCCGTCATCACTGAGTGAGCAATGCACCGAAAAATGTTCCACCTGGGCATCCGGGACCGCACATTTCCCGGACGCGCCATAGCGGTGGTCACGCTGGAACGACTTTTCCAGCTTGATGCCGACGACCGACATCTCCCTCAGCGCAGGAACGGTGCGCGAGTTCTGCACCTGCGCGTTGAAGCCGGGCAGCGCCACCGCCATCGTCGTCAACGCCACAGCGAGGACAACGCTCAGCTCGACAAGGGTGAAGCCGCGGAAAGCCGTATGAGTAGAAGCCATGGTTGCAATTTGTTGCGAGTCGGTGGGGTCGAATCATCGGGGTAACAGAATGCGTACGCCACCCAGAAGTGCTCATTTCGAGGCCCGCAAATGTCAACGATTGCGAACCCTCGTTGCCAAGCTGCCATCTCTGCACCGAGCATGCACATACCTGCGCTTTGGACCCTGTCATCGCGCCGGCCGGTGCCGACAACACCGTCATCAACCTCACCATCGACGAATCCAGCGATGCGCTTGCGAATGGTTCATCAATTGGCCCTGCTGCTGCTGGCAACGGTCAGCCTGTCCGTGCTGTGCGTCATCGTCGGCGCGCTGCTCGGCATGCGTGGCGGGGTCTCCGGCTACGTGCACGCCCGCGAGTCGCAACGGCTGAATCGTTTCGCGATCTATGTCGGCGAGCAGGCCGGTGCCCGCGGCGGATTGCCGGCGGTCGTTTCCGATGTCGGTGACATGCGCGAACTGGTCGAGGGATTTCTCGCCCGCGAAGGTGACCCGCAGGAGCGCGGCAGCGGTGTGCAGGCGAGCCGGGTCCGGCAATCGGGGTTCGCGGGTCGCATCCGCATCCTGGATGCGGGCGGCACGCGGCTCGCAGGCAGTCCCGCGGAGCCGGACGGCCGCACGCTGGACCGCGAGATCCTCGTCAACGGCCGATCGGTGGGCACCGCCTTGCTGGATCTCGGCGACGGCCTCCATGAGTCGGACGCCGCGTTCCTGCGCGGCCAGTACCTGGGTATCGCGATGGCAGGCTTCGCATCGCTTGCCGTGTCGATGGCCCTGGCCGTGCAGGTAGCCCACCGATGGAGCCGGCCGCTGGGTGCGCTGCAGGAGGTGACACGCAAGCTCGCCGCCGGCCAGTTCGAGCCCGCCGAAGCGGCATTCGACGGGCCGCAGGAGATGCTGCAGTTGTCGCACGACGTGTCGTCGATGGCGGACTCGCTGCGCCGGCTCGAACTGACCCGCCGCAAATGGATGGCGCAGATCTCCCATGAGTTGCGCACGCCGCTGTCGGTGCTGCAAGGCGAGATCGAATCGGTGGAAGACGGCGCCCGCGAACCCAACCACGCCCTCGTGATGAACCTCGGCGAGGAAATCCGCCACATGGTGCGCATCGTGGACGACCTGCACCTGCTCGCGGTCGCAGACCTCGGCAGCCTGCCATCCCACATGGTCGATCTCGATCCACTGGCCACGCTGGAATACATCACCACGAAACTCGTTCGCCACCCGTCACTGGACGGCCTGCAGGTCGAGGTGCTGCCGCCCGCTTCGCACATCCTGCGTGCCTCGTGGGATCCGGTGCGCATCGAGCAGGTGCTGCGCAATCTGTTGACCAACAGCGGCCGCTACACCTCCCGCCCCGGACGCGTGCGCGTGTGCTGGGGCGTGCGCGAGGACAGCCACAACCTGTGGCTTCGCGTCGAAGACTCGGCACCGGGCGTAGCCTCTGCCGACCTGCCCCAGATCTTCGAGCCGCTGTTCCGGGCCGACCGGTCTCGCCAACGCGGCGGAACGGGCAGCGGATTGGGCCTGGCCATCGTGCGCGCCATCGTGATCGCCCACGGCGGCACCGTCGATGCCAGCCCGTCTCCATGGGGTGGCCTGGCCATGCAACTCGTGCTTCCGGTGAAGTCGCACCAGCAAGGAGCAACCGAGTGAGCACATCGATGGACACCACCCCGATCCTCATCGCCGAGGACGACGTGAAGATCGCCGACATGCTCGGCAACTACCTGCGCGCGCAGGGCTGGCAGACGCTGGTGGTCCACAACGGCATCGCGGCGGTGAACGAGGTGCGCATGCAGCGCGCGTCGATCATGCTGCTCGATCTGATGCTGCCCGGGCTCGACGGCCTCGAGGTGTGCCGCTCGATCCGCGAATTCTCCTCGGTGCCGATCATCATGCTGACGGCGCGCATCGACGAAGTCGACCGGTTGCTCGGCCTCGAGGCCGGCGCGGACGACTATGTCTGCAAGCCGTTCAGCCCGCGCGAGGTCGCGGCGCGCGTGAAGGCGCAGTGGCGCCGCGTCACCGGCCAGTTCCGCACCATGTCGCACGGCGGCTTCGACGTCAACGAAGCGGCACAACGCATCCTGTGGCAAGGCCGCGCGCTCGACCTGACGACCTCCGAGTACCGCATCCTGCGCGCGCTGCTCGTGCGCGCCGGCGCCATCCTGTCTCGCGCCCAGCTGCTCGACGCGGTGCGACAGGATTTTCGCGACACGGCCGACCGCACCGTCGACAGCCACATCCGCAACCTGCGGCGCAAACTCGAGGATGTCCGGCCCCAAGGCTCCGGAATCATCGCGGTGTACGGCGTCGGCTACCGCTTCGACCCCTGAGGCGTCAACCCTGTTTGCCCTGTCACAACCACTCCGATTTCAGGTATGTTCAAACCCATGGTCCGTCTCTCAGTCCGGCCGATCTTCCGGGAGACACGATGAAAGTCGCAATCGTTGACGACGATCCTTCGCAGGTCGACTTGATCTCGCACGCCATCTCGAGCCTCGGGCACGACTGCCAGGGGTTCGAGCGCGGCCAGGCGCTGATTCGCCAGATGCGCCGCGACACCTTCGATTTCCTGGTGCTCGACTGGCACCTGCCCGACATGACGGGCCCGGAAATCGTGACCTGGGTCCGCAACAAGATCGAGCATCGCATCCCGATCCTGTTCGTGACGAATCGCAATGAGGAGCGCGACCTGGTGGACGCCTTGTCCAACGGCGTCGACGACTACCTGACCAAGCCGGTGCGTGTGGGCGAACTCACCGCCCGCGTGAACGCGCTGATGCGCCGCAGCTACCCTCCATCGCCGAGCGAAATCGAATCCTTCGGCCGCTACAGTTTCGACACCCGGCGGCGCATGCTGACGATCGAGGGCGAGCCGGTCGAGTTGAAGCAGAAGGAGTACGAGCTGGCGCATTTCCTGTTCCACAACGTCGGTCGGCTGCTGGCAAGACAGCACCTGCTCGAAAAGGTGTGGGGCGTGAACCCCGAGATCTGGTCGCGAAGCCTGGACACGCATGTCTCGAACCTGCGCAACAAGCTCGGCCTGAGGCCACCGTCCGGCTACCGGCTCAGCGCCGTCTACGGCGTGGGGTACCGGCTCGAAGCGCTCGACGAATCCGACTCGGTCGCGGCGGGCTCCGAATCCGCCGCCCCGTCGGTGTGAACCCCGGGCAGGTACAGGCTCATCGTCAGCCCCTGGGTGGCGGCGCGGCGCTGGCGCAGCACGCCGCCGTGGCGACGCGCCACCAGCGACACGAAACCCAGCGCGTAGTCATCGTCGGCCGGCAGCACCGGCACGCCATCGTTCGCATGGCCGGTACCCGGATCGGCCACGCCTGACGGCGTGCCGGGATCCGGCGTGGCGCCATGGTCGGTCACTTCGACGGCCACGCCCGTACCGCTGCGGACCACGGCGCACTGCAGGCTCGCCCCGCCGGGGCTGCGACCGAGCGCATGTCGCAGCAGGTTGCCGATCGCCCGCTGCAGCAGTGGCGCATCGCCCACGACGCGCACCGGCACCGGCGGACCCTGCGGCCGGCGGATCGTGACCCGGCGAGCGCGGGCGCGTTCCCACAGATCGTCGACCGCGTCGGCCGCCACCTCGTTCAGATCGAGCGGCTCGCAGCGCAGCTCCGCCTGCTGCGCCCGCACATGGCTGACTTAG
>NZ_JBFUFP010000268.1:0-5880 GCF_056403375.1 Rhizobacter sp. P2_H2 | reverse complement strand
GAACAGCACCGACTGCACGTTGGGCTRCTTCACTTCGGAATCGATGATCGCGAAGTGCACCTTCGGGAATTCCTTGGCGACCTTCTCGAGCGCCGACGCATGGCCGAAGCCGACCGCGATGACCGGGTCCGACCCCTTCTGCGCCATGCGGCGCAGCGCCTGCTCGCGCTGGGTGTCGTTGGAGATCTCGAAATCGAGGTAGGCGGTGCCGGTCTCCTTCTTGAAGCGCTCGATGCCGTTGTAGGCGGCCTCGTTGAACGACTTGTCGAACTTGCCGCCGGCGTCGTAGACGATGGCCGGCTCGGCCTGGGCGGCGATGGCGGTGGCCGCGAGGGCCAGGGTGAAGGCGGTGCGCTTCATTCGTAAGGTCCCTGAAAAATGGTGCGAGTCATTCTCGCAAGAAGCGTGCGCAGGAACGCCCGGCGAATCCCAGGGAAAGCCCTCGGCTTGCAACCCGTTCAGGTCGCGAGCCGGAAACCGTCGGGCAGCAACTCGCCGGCAGTCGTTTCGCGGCGTGCGCCGGCCAGGTTCGTCAGCAGCACCGGCAACCGCGGCCCGCCGAGCTCGAACATCACCTGCCGGCACGCGCCGCACGGCGAGATCGGGCCCGGGGTGTCGCCGATCACCGCCAGCCGCGCGAAACCGTCGACCGGCACACCGGCCGCGATCGCGGTGAAGAACGCCGTGCGCTCGGCGCAATTGCACAGGCCGTAGGACGCGTTCTCGACATTGCAGCCGTGGAACACGCGGCCGTCCGCAGCCAGCAGCGCGGCACCGACGAAGAACTCGGAGTACGGCGCGTAGGCGGCATCGCGTGCCTGGCGAGCCTCGGCGATCAGGTCATCGTCGGTCATGGGGTGGTCCTGGTGATGTGTTCGGCGATCAGCGGTCTTGGTGCAGGCGCATGGTCGGTGATGGCACAGGCGCGGCGCACCGCGGCGATGGCTTCCTCGGCATCGGCTTCCGTGCGCGCATGCACGCGGGCGAGCGGCGCGCCGGCTTCCACGCGCGTGCCGATCGGCAGCAGATCCGAGAGGCCGACCGACGGATCGATGGCGTCGCCGCTGCGGCGCCGTCCGCCGCCGAGCGCGACGACGGTCATGCCGAGCGCGCGCGTGTCGACCGCCGCGAGGAAGCCGGCGTCGCCCGCCGTCACGTCGCGCACGACCGCGGCCTGCGGCAGCCCGGGGTTCGCGAGCACGTCGGCCGGCCCGCCCAGCCCCGCCACCATGCGCGCGAAGCGTTCGGCGGCCGATCCGCTGTCGAGTGCGCGCAGCAGCCGCATGCGCGCCTCGGCGTCATCGGCTGCCAGCCCGGCCTGCTGCAGCACCGCCGCGCCGAGCGCCATCACCACCTCGTGCAGCCGCGCCGGCCGCGCCGTGCCGCGCAGGTAGTCCAGCGCCACCTGCACCTCCAGCGCGTTGCCGGCGGCCGGCGCGAGCGCCTGGTTCATGTCGGTCAGCAGCACCTGCGTCGGCAGCCCGGCGCCGCAGCCGACCTCGACCAGGCTGCGCGCCAGCTCGCGTGCGCGCGCCAGGTCCTGCATGAAGGCGCCGTTGCCGAACTTCACGTCGAGCACCAGCGCGCCGAGGCCGGCGGCCAGCTTCTTCGACAGGATCGAGGCGGTGATCAGCGGCACCGATTCGACGGTGGCCGTCACGTCGCGCACCGCGTAGAAGCGGCGGTCGGCCGGCGCGAGCGTGTCGCCGGCACCGACGATCGCGACGCCGGCCTCGCGCACGACGCGCCGCAGCTGCTCGACCGGCACGCCCGCGCGGTAGCCGGGGATCGCCTCCAGCTTGTCGAGCGTGCCGCCGGTGTGGCCCAGGCCGCGGCCGGAGATCATCGGCACGAAGCCGCCACAGGCCGCGAGCATCGGGCCGAGCATCAGCGACACGGTGTCGCCGACGCCGCCGGTGGAATGCTTGTCGAGCACCGGACCGGGCAGCGCCTCATCGGCCCAGCGCAGCACGCTGCCGCTGTCGCGCATCGCCAGGGTCAGCGAGACCGCCTCGGCGGTGTCCATGCCGCGCCAGCACACCGCCATCGCGAACGCGGCGATCTGCGCCTCGCTGACGGATTCGTTCGCGATGCCCTGTGCGAACGCGCGCAGCTCGGCATCGCCCAACGCATGGCCGTCGCGCTTGCGGCGGATGGTTTCCTGGGGCAGCAACCCGGCCATCAGTAGCCGCTCACGCGCACCGGCGCCGGCCCGCCGTCGATCGCCGCCAGCAGCACCGCCAGCAGGCTCGACGCACCGAAGCGCAGCGTGTCGGGGCCGAGGMGATCGGCGCCATACACCTCGGCGGCGAGCGCGAGGTAGCGCTGCACGTCGGCGATCGCCGACACGCCACCGGCCACCTTCAGCCCGGCGCGGGTGCCGCGCGCGCGGATCACGTCGCCCATCAGCTCGACGGCCTGCGGCGTCGCGTTGACGGCCACCTTGCCGGTGGAGGTCTTCAGGAAATCGGCGCCCTCGCGCAGCGCGATCTCGCTGGCCTGGCGGATCAGCTCGGGCCGCTGCAGCTCACCGGTCTCGAGGATCACCTTCAGCGGCAGCGGCCCGCAGGCGCGGCGGCAGGCTGCGACCAGTGCCGCGCCGGCCTGGGCATCGCCCGCCTGCAGTGCGCGCCACGGGAACACCGTGTCGATCTCGTCGGCGCCGGCGTCGCGGGCCACGGCGATCTGCGCCGCCACCGCCTCGGGGGACGCTTCGCCGCGCGGGAAGTTGACGACCGTCGCCACCCGCACCGCCGCCAGCCCCAGCGCGGCCAGCCGGCGCTTCGCCGCCGGCACGAAGGCCGGATAGACGCACAGCGCAGCCGGCGCACCGTGCGGCGTGCGGGCCTGGTCGGCCAGCGCCTCGATCGAGGCCGGCGTGTCGTCGTCCTTCAGCGAGGTCAGGTCGAGGCAGCGCAGCGCKAGGCGCGCGGCGTCGGCTGCAGGGAGAGAGGGGATGCTCATGCACCGATTGTGGCGCGTCCGTCCATCCACAAACTGATGGATGCGGCGGCCGCGGGGCCCGGCGACAGTCCCCTCTTCCGGGGGCCCGCTTCCTGCGGATTGGCAGCCGCCGCGTCCCACCGAAGAATCCACCCCATGCAAACGCTCTCTCCCCTCCTCGACCGCCAGACCTGGATCGAACAGGTCGCCGCGGAACTGATGGTGGCCTCCAGGCTGATGAGCCCGGCCATGGCCGCCGGCTTCGCAACCGACCTCTGGCAAGCCTGGGGTCACATGCCGCCCGCGGCGGCCGCCGAGTACTTCCTCGACCCGGCGGTCGAGTACCCGTCGGCGTTCTGATCCGTTCCCTGATCAGTTCCCGGTCTTGTTCGGATCGCGCCACGCGCGCTCGAACGGCAGCCGCCACGCGTGCGGCGCGATCAGCTGGTGGATCGACTTCGGCCCCCACGAGCCCGGCGGGTAGAGCCGCACCGGCGGCGGCGACTCGAGCAGCTGCGTCGACACCTGCCACAGCCGCTCGATGCCCTCGGCGGTGGTGAACAGCGTGCGGTCGCCGCGCATCGCGTCGAGGATCAGCCGCTCGTAGGCCTCGAGCACCTCGCCGATCAGGCCGGTGTCGTGCATCGCGAACTGCAGGCTCAGCTTGTCCAGCCGCATGCCCGGCCCGGGGCGCTTGCCATAGAACGACAGCGACATCTTCGACGCATCGGCGAGGTCGAACGTGAGGTGGTCGGGGCCTTGCGCACCGACGCCGGAGCCGGGCGGAAACATGCTCTTCGGCGGCTCGCGGAACGCGATCGAGATGATGCGCTGGCCCTCGGCCATGCGCTTGCCGGTGCGCAGGAAGAACGGCACGCCGGCCCAGCGCCAGTTGTCGATGTAGCACTTCAGCGCGATGAAGGTCTCGGCCTCGGATTCGCGGTCGACGCCGGGTTCGTCGCGGTAGCCGGCGTACTGGCCGCGCACCACGTCGGCCGGCTGGATCGGCAGCATGCTGCGGAAGACCTTGTTCTTCTCCTCGCTGATCGGTGCCGGCTCGAGCGCAGTGGGCGGCTCCATCGCCATGAAGGCGAGGATCTGGAACAGGTGCGTGACCACCATGTCGCGGTACGCGCCGGTCTGCTCGTAGAAGCCGGCGCGCGTGCCCAGGCCGAGCGTCTCGGGCACGTCGATCTGCACGTGGTCGATGAAGTTGCGGTTCCAGATCGGCTCGAACAGCCCGTTGGCGAAGCGGAACGCGAGGATGTTCTGCGCCGGCTCCTTGCCGAGGAAGTGGTCGATGCGGAAGATCTGCTCCTCGGCGAAGGTCTCGTGCAACCGCGCGTTCAGCGTGACGGCGCTCGCGAGGTCGGTGCCGAAGGGCTTCTCCATCACGATGCGCGAGCGCTCCACCAGGCCCGCCTCGCCGAGCATCTGCACCGCCGGCAGCGCGGCGTTGGGCGGCACGCTCAGGTAGTGCAGGCGGCGCATCTCGTCGCCCGGGCCGCCCAGGCTGCGCTCGGCGGCCTCGACCGCGGCGCGCAGCGCAGGCGCGCCGGCCGCGAGCGGCACGTAGTCGAGGCTTTGCGAGAACTGCGCCCAGTCGGATTCGGTGACCTTGCGGCTCGCGAACTCGCCGAGCGCGGCGCGGGCCGCGGCGCGAAAGCCGTCGGCATCGATGTCGTCGAGCGAGACGCCGATGATGCGGCAGCCCGGGATGAAGCCCGCTGCCGACAGGTGGTAGAGCCCCGGCAGCAGCTTGCGCCGTGCGAGGTCGCCGGTGGCGCCGAACAGCACGACGACCTGCGGGAAGCGCGGGCCGACGCCCGGTGGGATCTTGGCCATGGGTGGGGTCTCGATCGAGCGCGCGGAGCGGATGGCAACGGAGCTTGCCACAGGCCACGCGAATCACCAACCTCAACGCAGAGCATGAATCCGGCACGCCGATCTGGAAGCATCCGCGTGTCCGATCCGGACGACAAGGAGGATTCCAATGATTCGAAAACTATGTCTTGCCGCCGCGCTTGCGCTGGCATCCGGCTTCGCAACCGCCGAGACGGTGGTGTACCAGGGCTCGCTCGGCATACCGAATGTCGGCTATGCGGAGTATCAGCAGACGTCGACCAGCCCCAACGTCTATGGCGGCGTCATCCGCGCGCAGCAGAAGTTCATGAGCACGTTGAAGGCGGCGATCGCGCCGCCGGTTGTCGCGATGCTGCAGACCGTCGATGGCTACCAGGCGGGCAGCGGCAGTGCCAGCGTCAGCGGGCCCGTGACGTTCGCGCTCAACAACGGCGTGGCCTCGTTCTCGGGCCTGCAGCTGAATGCGGGGCTGACGGTCAAGCAATCGAAGTTCGGCATCACGGCGACCTGCTCGATCCAGGTGCGCAACAACCCGGGGACGACAGTCACCGGCACGGTGGATCCGGTGGCGGGCACGTTCACCGTCACCGGCGTCCAGAACTTCACGCTGTCGAGCAGCTACTCGTGCTCGACCAACGTGGACTGGGTGCCGATCGTCAACATCGTCGTCGACACGCTGATCACCCGGCTCGCGGACCAGGTGCTCGCCCAGAAGACCCAGGAGGCCTACAACTCGCTGAACAGCATCGGCTCGCTGCAGCCGATCCACTTCGCCGGCATCGATTCGATCCCGGACGGCGCGCTGCTGTTCAACGGCATCGACTACGGCGCACAGGTGCGCGGCCGGCTCGCCAACCTGTTCAACAAGACCAGCTTCAGCGTGACGATCGGCGACCCCAAGCACTACATCACCGGGCCCAAGGGCTACGCCCACCTCGCCTACTCGAGCGACCTGATCCTGTCGTTCACGATCGACGAGTTCCGCTTCCAGTTGCTGGACCGGCGCACCTACGTCGACGAGGTCTTCTGCCCGTCCACCACGACCTACTGCTTCTTCTTCTGAAGCACTGAGGC
>NZ_JBFUFP010000267.1:0-5895 GCF_056403375.1 Rhizobacter sp. P2_H2 | reverse complement strand
CTCGACGACACCGAGGAGCACATCGACTACCTGGAGACGCAGCTCGACCTGGTGGACAAGGTCGGCCTGCAGAACTACCTCCAGTCACAAATGGGTGAAGTCGAGGCCTGAGCCCCCGTGACCGATTCCTCGCACCCCCGCGGTGCGGGGATGTCCCCGGCCTTGAGTTGCGAATCGTTCTTGTTTAAGATGCACCCCATCGGCCCTCGCTCGGCGGCCGGGAGTGCATCTGATGATCGTGTGTGTCTGCGAACGCGTATCCGACAGGGACATCGAACGGCATGTTCGCGGTGGCTGCGACAGCTTTGATTCGCTGCAGCTGGAAACCGGCGTCGCCACCTGCTGCGGGCGCTGCGAAGACTGCGCCCGCGAGGTGTTCGAGACCGCCACCGGCGCGCAAGGCGGCATGGCGATCATCCCGCTGAAGATCGCTGCCTGATCAGAGCGCGGCGATCCCTGCCTTCGCGACCTGCACGTCCTCGCTCGATTTCACGCCGCTGACACCGACTGCGCCCACGCACTGGCCCTGCACCAGGATCGGCACGCCGCCTTCGAGCATGCCCTCCAGCGTCGGTGCGCTCAGGAACGCGCTGCGGCCCTGGTTGATCATGTCCTCGTAGACCTTGCTCTCGCGCCGGCCGACCGCCGCGGTGCGGGCCTTGCCCGGGGCGATGTGCGACGAGATCGGCGCGGCGCCGTCCAGCCGCTGCAGCCACAGCAGGTGCCCGCCGTCATCGACGATCGCGATCGTCACGGCCCATTGGTTCTTCAAGGCCTCGGCCTCGGCGGCGGCGGCGATGCGCTTCACGTCGTCGAGGGTCAACACGGGTTTGCTGTTCATGCGCAGGGGCAGGAGTTGGGAAAGCCGCACTGTAGTGCGTCACGCCGGCCGCCACCAAGGCCTGCCCGGGCAGATCACCCCTGCGCCGGCGCCAACGAATCCACGGGCGGTCTTCATGTCCGCTCATGTCACGTGTAACCGGGAACTACAATGCGCCGTCCGGGTCCACACCCCTGGTTCCACCCCCTGGAGGATTCATGAACGACAACCTGCAAGCCGCCTACGGCGACTACCTCGGCTCGGTTCCGAGCGCTGAACAGCGCAACCGGGTTCTTCGCAACACCTACTGGATGCTGGCACTGTCGATGGTGCCGACCGTCATCGGCGCCTGGGCCGGCATGGCCTTCGGCTTCGCCGACGTCGCGCGTGCCAGCCCGTTCATGACGCTGGCGCTGTTCTTCGGCGGCGCGATCGCGTTCTTCTTCGCGATCGACAAGACCAAGAATTCGCCGACCGGCGTCGTGCTGCTGCTGGCCTTCACGTTCTTCATGGGCGTGATGCTGTCACTGACGATCGGGCGCGTGCTCGGCAGCTACAAGAACGGCGGCCAGCTGATCATGATGGCCTTCGGCGGCACCTCGGTGGTGTTCATCTCGATGGCGACGCTGGCCACGACCATCAAGCGTGACATCTCCAGCTGGGGCAAGTTCCTGATGGTCGGCGTGATCGGCCTGATCGTCGCGAGCATCGCCAACATCTGGCTGCAGATGCCGRCGCTGTCGCTGACCGTGTCGGCCCTCGCGGTCGTGATCTTCTCGGCCTTCATGCTGTACGACCTGAAGCGCGTGGTCGACGGCGGCGAGACGAACTACGTGACCGCGACGCTCGCGATCTACCTGGATGTCTACAACGTCTTCGTCAGCCTGCTGAACATCCTCGGCATCTTCGGCGGCGACCGCGAATAAGCGCATCCGCTGACCGCGCAAGAAAAAGGGCCCTCCGGGGCCCTTTCGCTTTTTGGTGCTGCCGATCAGCCCCGCTCGAACACCGCCATGCTCTCCACATGCGCCGTGTGCGGGAACATGTTCACCGCGCCGGCCGCCGTGCAGCGGTAGCCCGCCTGATGCACCAGCAGCCCGGCATCGCGCGCCAGCGTCGCCGGGTTGCAGCTCACGTAGACGATGCGCTGCGGCGGCACGAATCCGGGCGCCAGCGCCGGATCCGCATGCAGGTCGGCCAGCGCCTTCGCGAGCGCGAACGCCCCTTCGCGCGGCGGATCGACCAGCCATTTCTGCGCATTGCCATACCCGGCCAGTTCGGCCGGCGTGATCTCGAACAGGTTGCGCGCGACGAACGAGGTCTTGTGCGCGAGCCGGTTCACCTGCGCGTTCTCGCGCGAGCGCGCCACCAGCGATTCGCTGCCTTCGATGCCGAGCACCTCGCGCGCCTGCGTCGCGATCGGCAGCGTGAAATTGCCGAGCCCGCAGAACCAGTCGATCACCCGCTCGTCGACCCCGGCCGCGAGCAGCTTCAGCGCCCGCGACACCAGCACCTGGTTGATCTGGTGGTTGACCTGCGTGAAGTCGGTCGGCTTGAACGGCATCGTGATGCCGAACTCCGGCAGGTCGTAKGCGAGTGGCGGGCCGTCCGCATCGAGCAGTTGAACCGTGTCCGGCCCCTTGGGCTGCAGCCACCACTGGATGCCATGCGCCGCCGCGAACTCGCGCAGGCGCTGCAGGTCGCCGCCGCTCAGCGGCTCGAGGTGCCGCAGCACCAGCGCCGTGACCTCGCTGCCGATCGCCACCTCGATCTGCGGCAGCCGATCACGCTGGTCCATCGCGCCGATCAGCGTGCGCAGCGGCAGCAGCAGATCGCTCAGGTGACGCGGCAACACCTCGCAGCTGTCCATGTCGGCCACATAGCTGGACTTGCGCTCGTGGAAGCCCACCAGCACCGTGCCCTTCTTGACGACGTGGCGCACCGACAGGCGCGCCCGGTAGCGGTAGCCCCAGGCCGGCCCCTCGATCGGCCGCAGCACGCGCTCGGCCTTCGTCTTGCCGAGGTGCCACAGCGCGTCTTCGAGCGCCCGCTGCTTGGTCGCGACCTGCGCGCCCACATGGAAGTGCTGCATCTTGCAGCCGCCGCAGGTGCCGAAATGCCGGCACGCCGGCGTCACGCGCTGCGAGCTCTCGCGGCGCAGCGCCGTCATCGTCGCCTGCTCCCAGTTGTTCTTGCGGCGCCCCACGCTGACCTGGACCTGCTCACCGGGCAATGCGCCCTCGATGAACACCACCTTGCCTTCCGCGTTGTGCGCCACGCCTTGCGCTTCGAGGTCGAGGGACTCGACCGTCAGCCATTCATCGCTTGCTGTCATTCCGCGATTGTCTCAGCACCGCAGGGGTGCCTAGAAAATCGAGTCGCGATCGATCCCGCTGCGCGCCATGCGGCGCTTGAGCTTCACCAGCGCCTCCTGCTGGATCTGCCGGATGCGCTCGCGCGTCAGGCCCAGCCGCTCGGCCAGCACCTCCAGCGTCTCGGGTTCGCGGTCGCGCAGGCCGTAGCGGCCCGACAGCACCTCGCGCTCGCGCTCGTTCAGCTCGTCCAGGCCGTGCTGCAGCAGCACGTCGATCTCGTGGTTCAGCGTGGTCGACAGCGGATCGCTCGCGCCTTCGTCGGCCACGCTGTCGATCATCGATTCGGAGTTCTCGCGGTCGATCGGCGCGTCGAGCGAGGCCGGCAGCTCGGCGAACTTCAGCAGCTCGCTCACCTCCTGCACCGGCCGGCCGACGCGCTGCGCGATGTCCTCGACCCGCACCGGCTTGTCGGTGCCGTCGCCATGCGTGCCGTCGGCCTCGAGCGCGCGGCGCGCCTTCAGCACATGATTGAGCTCGCGCACCACGTGCACCGGCAGCCGCACCAGCCGGGCCTGGTGCATGATCGCGCGCTCGATGCTCTGGCGGATCCACCATGAGGAGTAGGTCGAGAAGCGGAAGCCGCGCTCCGGCTCGAACTTGCTGATCGCATGCATCAGCCCGAGGTTGCCCTCCTCGATCAGGTCGGTCATCGGCAGGCCGCGCCCGAGGTAGTTCTTCGCGATGCTGACCACCAGCCGCAGGTTGCGCTCGATCATCGACTGGCGCGCACTGAAATCGCCGGCGCGGGCCCGCGTCGCGGTGTCGAATTCTTCCTGCGGCGTCAGCAGCGGCGCGCGGCGGATGTCGCGCAGGTAGGTCTGCAGCGTGTTGCCGACCTCGCCCTCGCCCGCCGCGATCTCGATCACCGGACGCACGTCGTCGGACGGCAGCTCGGCGTGGTCGTGCGGATCACCCTGCGGATCGGCCTCGGCTGCGGATTCCACCGGCTCGGCCTGCGCCGCGTCCACCTTCAGCGCCGGCAGCGGCGGCCGCGCACCGGTGTCATGGCCCAGCGCATGCCCGTTCAGTGTGCTGCGCTTCTTGACCATGCTGTTGCCCGGGCTGGTGGAAGGTGGGCCGCGCCTCAGCGTGGCGGCAGGAGCTTGGCGGGATCGATCGGCCTGCCGAGCTTGCGGATCTCGAAGTGCAGCGCCACCCGGTCGGAATCGGTGGCGCCCATCTCGGCGATCTTCTGGCCGCGGCGCACGGTCTGGTCTTCCTTGACCAGCAGCGCCTGGTTGTGCGCGTAGGCCGTCAGGAAGGTGTTGTTGTGCTTCAGGATCACGAGGTTGCCGTAGCCGCGCAGGCCGGAGCCGGCGCAGACGACGCGGCCATCGGCGGCCGCCAGCACCGGGTCGCCGGGCTTGCCGGAGATCGACAGGCCCTTGCTGCGCACGTCGTCGAAGCCGGCCACCACCGCACCGGTGGCGGGCCACTGCCAGTTGATGTCGTCGTCATCGCGCGCGGCGGGCGGCGTGGCGGCCGGGGCCGTGGCAATCGCGACCGGCGTCGTGGCGGCCGAAGCCCCCGACGCGGGCCGCGGCGCATCGAGCGGCTTCACGTCGACCTTTGCAGCCGTCACGCCGCGCGTGGCCACCGCATTCGGGTCGGCACCCGGCGGCACGACGCGCAGCACCTGGCCGACCTCGATGACGTTCGGGTTGTCGAGGTTGTTCCACTTGATCAGGTCTTTCCAGTTCTGGCCGGTCTCGAGCCCGATGCGGATCATCGTGTCGCCCGGCTTCACCGAATAGAAGCCCGGCTTGCCGGCGTTCTCGGCGCCGGGCAGCGGCTTCACGGCCTCCGGCGTGCCGACCACCGGTGCCGGTGTCGCGACCGCCGTACCGCCGGCCGTCGTGACCGGCGCCCGCGTGCCACCACGATCCTCGACCGGCGCGTGGTACTTCGGCGACGAACAGGCCGCGAGGGCAAGCGCCGCCAGCACGATCGCGATCGCTCGGGGGCCGGTCGAATGGCGGCGCGCGGCCGCGGGAGTCGAGGTGCTTGCCATCACTGCCACTGTCATCAATCCGTTCCTGATTTTAGGGGGACGAACAGCACGGCCTCATGAACCGCGCGCTCGTATCCACCCTCTGTTCTGTCGACCACCACCAGCACCTGGCCCTGCCCTGCAGCCCGCTGCACCGGGGCCACCAGACGGCCGCCGACGGCCAGTTGATCGAGCCAGGCCTGCGGCAGATTGTCGCCGCCGGCCGCCGAGATGATGCTGTCGTACGGCGCGTTCGGCGGGTGGCCCCGCATCCCGTCACCATACACCAGCCGGATGTCCGTCAAGCGCAACGGCGCCAGCAGCTCGCGCGCCTTGTCGTGCAGCGGCTTGAGCCGCTCCACCGACAGCACCTGCCGCGACAGCTGCGCGAGCACCGCCGCCTGGTAGCCGCAGCCGGTGCCGATCTCCAGCGTGCGGCCCAGCGTGCGCCGCGTGCGTGCGGCGGGGCTCGCCATCAGCAGCTCGATCATGCGCGCCACCACCGAGGGCTTGGAGATGGTCTGCCCGAGGCCGATCGGCAGGCTGGTGTCTTCATAGGCCTGGTTGACCAGCGCCGTGTCGACGAAGGCATGGCGCGGCACGCGGGCCATCGCGCCGAGTACCAGTTCGTCGCGCACGCCGCCACCGCGCAGCCGGTCGACCATGCGCTGGCGCACGCCGGCCGAATCGAGGCCGAGGCCGGTCGGCAC
>NZ_JBFUFP010000266.1:0-5928 GCF_056403375.1 Rhizobacter sp. P2_H2 | reverse complement strand
GTACATGAAGTTGTAGATGACCAGCGTGTCGTGCTCGCCGAACATCTGCGACAGCGTAACGGGGCCCTGCTCGCCGTCGAACCGGTAGTCGTGCGGCACGACGCCGCCCGGCGGCAGCGCGCGGCGCTGTGCGGCGACGCGCTCGTTGAGGCGGCGCAGCTCGATCTCCTGCTCGAGCAGGGCGTTGCGGGCGGCGCGGTACTCGGGGCTTTCGCCGGGGAAGCGGCGCCTGGACTGGGCCAGGTCCTTGGCGGGGCGCAGGGGCGGCTGTGCGGTCATGGGCGTCTCCAGCTGTGAGGTGGTGCCATGACGACGAACGGTGGGGAGCGGAATCGACACGAGGAGCCGAAAAAAAGGCGGGCCAGCGTCATCGCATGGCTGCTTCAGGCACCGACACGCGCTTGCAGATGATCCATCGGAGCCTGCCAGGCATCGTGGTCGTCACTGTCCTGCCACAGTTCCGCCAGTTCGGAGTTCTCGGCAAGGATGCGCGCGAGGGCGGCTTGAGCCTTGTCGATCAGCTCGACGGGTGGCTTGAGCTGAACGCTCGCCACCCAGTTGTCGACCGCCTCCGTGTGCGAAGTCTTCTCGCCGGAACGGCCTGCGAGCCTGGCCAGAACCTCGATCGCCGCGATGGCCACGCACGCCTGCGGAGCCTCCAGGTAGTCCTCGCCGGAAGACAGTACAGCGTCGATTGCTTCCTCAATGGGGCCGAGACTGTCGGCTTCTTCAAGCTCGTAGGCCCAATCCGCGGCGTCGTCGTTTCCGAAGGGATCAACAGACCATGCGCCCATGTGCGCTCCTCGATGAATTCCGTGCTGGGACCGGCTCAGCTCCGATGGAACGCATGTTCCGCAATTTCCTGTGCGCGGGCAATGGAAATTCCATGGACTTGATCGATGACCAACGGATCGCGGCCGTGCTCGCCACGGTGGAGGATGACCTTGGGTCGCTGGCCCCCGAGCTGCACCACGACATCGGCCGGCCTCGACTCGTCGTACGGATAGGCCGGAATCGCGTTGCAGACCCAGCCGAAGAAACAGTCTCCGTCGATGGGCTCATCGTAGGTTTCGAAATAGCGGTTGAAGCTCTTCTCGCTCAGCGACACCCAGAGGCCCCACAGGAACGGCTCCTCGATCCCGTGAATCGGCACCTCCAGCACGGCACGGACGAAACGATCGGTTCTGTCCTCATGCGTGATGGTGCAGAAATCGCTGCTCAGCTTTCCCATCGTCGCCTTCTGCTCCTCCGACAGGCTGGCGTACGGATCGGGCATGCGGAACGCGATGCTCGGAGAGCCCTCGTGGATGTTGTCGCAACTGCTGCACTTGAACGCGAAGATGGCTGCCATGGTGGTTGGGCTCAAGAAGTGATACGGAACCAGAAGGGTCAGGCTGCCGGAAGATCATCGACGCTCTTTGCGCCCCGGCTCTGCAGCAGCGACGCAAGCTCCTGGTACCGATGGGTCAAGGCCACGTCGAGCGGCGTGCGCCCGCCGTCCACCCACGCTTCCGCTGCGGCCGTCAGGCCGGCACCGCGGTCGATCAGCGCCATCGCGATCGGAATGGCATTCACGGCGCAGGCCCGATGCAGTGCTGTGAAGTCCGGATACCCGCGGGCTTCGATATCGGCCCCTCGCACCAGCAGGACCTCGACCAGTTGCAAGGCGACACTCGGCGATCGCTCGAACAATTCGATGGCCGTGTGCAGCGCCAGGCAACCCTGGTCGTTCCGTTGATCGGGGTTTGCACCCAGATCCAGCAGCACTTGAACCAGTTCGCACTTCTCGTAGAAAACAGCTTGCTCCAGCGCGTATTCGGATGAGACGGCATCCGGCGCATTCACCAGTTCAGGCTGCTGGCGAATGAACGCGATCACATCCGCCTCTGAACGATCGCGCAGCAGGTCGCCCCAGGATTCGATGGGCGGCACCGGCTGGGAGTCAGCTCGCCTGTTCATCGATGGCCCTTTCGTAGACCGCGAGATCGATGGCGGAGAAGCAGCAGAACACCACCTCTTCCAACTCGGGACACTGCGCAAGATGGCCGCGCACCGTGCGGACCGCGACCTGCGCCGCCAAGTCGATCGGATACCCGTAGATGCCGGTGCTGATGCTCGGGAATGCCAATGACCTGACACCTTTCGAGCCGGCGACTTCGAGCGACCTCCGGTAGCAGGACGCCAGCAGATCCGCCTCACCGTGCTCGCCACCCCGCCAGACCGGCCCGACGGTGTGGACGATGTACTTCGCCTTCAACCGGTAGCCCTTCGTCAGCTTCGCATCGCCCGTCTTGCAACCGGCCAGCAGCCGGCATTCATGAAGGAGGTCCGGACCGGCCGCGCGATGGATCGCGCCATCCACCCCACCGCCACCCAGCAACGACGAGTTCGCAGCATTGACGATCGCATCGACGGCAAGGGTCGTGATGTCGGCACGAACGGCGCGAAGCATGGCAGTCATGCCCGCCAGTCTACCGATCCGGTCGCGCCGGCACCGCCGTGCCATACACCGGCTTCAGCACCGGCCCGAACGCGAAGTCGACCATCATCCGCAGGTAGCCGTCCGGCTGGCGCGTCGACAGGCGGGTGCCGTCTGCCGCCGTCTCGTACTCGTAGATGCCGTGCTCCGTCTTCGGAAACACCGCCGTCGCGATCGGCCGCCCGGCCCCTCGCAGCACGGCGAGGCGGCGCGCCGTCTCCGCACTCGGCGCCTCGAGATCATCCTGCGCCAGGATCCACAACTGGGGCACCGTCACGGCAGCGATCGTCGCCATCGGGTCGAACAGCCACGGCGTTCCGGCGTTCAGGTGCTCCGCGAACACCGCCAACTCCTCCTTCGTCTTCAGCCCCAGCAGCAGGTGGCAGAAGTCGCCGCGCACGTCCTTGAACCACGGCTCGCCTGCGTAGCGCTGCCGCACGCGCGCGAACCGGTCGAACACCGCCGGCACCGGGCTCAAGGCCAGCGCACCGCAGGCATCCACCACCTCCATCGCACCGGCCATCGCCTGCGCGCCGTGGCCGGCCGACGTGATGTTCAGCGCGACCGCCTCGCGGTCCTCGTCGAGCACCGACACCGCCAGCCCGAAGCCGACGATGATGAAATCGACCGGCGCGATCTTCGCCGCGAGCGGCGCGACCCAGCCCCCCTGGCTCGGGCCGTGCAATCCGATCCTCGCCACGCGCCGGCCGGCAAGCCGCCGGGCCTCCTGCAGCGCTGCCACCGCATCACGCGCGAGCTGCTCGAAATCCTGCGTGTAGTGCCCGCCAGATGCCCCGGTGCCGCGCTTGTCGTACACGAAGGCGCCGACACCCGCGGCCGGAAAGCGCCGTTGCAGCGAGTCGAAGCGCTTCGCCGAGTCGTGCTCCGAGCCCTGCAGCAGCACGACGACCGGCACCGGCCCGTCACCGGCAGGCATCACGAGGCGGCCCGCGAGCGGCGTGCCGTCACTCGTGAACCGCACGTCGATCGTCGGCAGCGCAAGCCGGCGGCCGTGGACGCCACCGAAGTCGATCCCGGCCTGCGCGCAATCGATGCGCACCTGCCGGCCATCGGGCCGCTGCGTCCAGCCCGGCGAACTGACGCCGGCCGCCGGGCCCTGGGTCTCGAAGGCGCCCGTCGTTCCATCGGGCCTTCGCCAGCGCAGCGAGGTGCCGCGTGACGTGCCCACGTCGACGATGCCGCCATCGTCGAGCCGGTACGCGCCGACACCGCAGTCGACCGCCGGCTCTGCTGCCGCCTGCGACACCATCGGCAGCGCCAGGCTGCACAGCGCAAGCCAAGCCATCGCGCCACGGGAGTGAGATGCTCGTTCAGACATGGGAATCCTGTTCCAGCCAGTGACGCGGCAAGTGTCCCACCCGCTGGCTGAACCGGTCGATCTCCCCGGCCGTCCGGCTGCGCCGCCAGACGGCCTGAAGCGCCCGTTCAGGAATCGAACGCGATGCGTGCCCCCGACCCCGGGGGCGCGCRGGTGTAGGTCGCCTCCYGCCCCGGCACCGTCGCGAGCGCCCGCACGGCGGCGTCGCTGCGCTGGCTGCCGTCGGACGCGACGAAGGCCTGCGCGGCCGGGTTGTAGAGCAGCCCGCGCGACACGCCGCCCTCGACGATGCGCACCACCAGGCTGCACTCGGTGGTCGCGCCGCCCAGCTCCTTCGACGTGAACGGCGTGGCCGCGCGCTGCAGCAGCAGGTTGATGCGGCCCGCCACCGCCGATGCGTTGCCGCTGTTCAGCGTGACCTGCTGGCCGACGATCGGCGCGAGGTCGCTGTCGAAGGCCATCATGAAATCGACCACGTCGCGCCGCGTCGCATCCGGGTCGAGGATCGGGAAGCCGACGGTGAGCTGCGGGTTGAAGACCTTGGCGGTGAAGAAGCGGAACAGCGTGTCGACCGAACCGTCGTTCACGAAGCCGAAACCGCGCACCTGCTCGCCGAGGAAGCCGGTGTCGGGCGCGCCGAAGAACTCCACCCGCGGCGAGCCGAACATGCCGACCTTCTGGTACATGTTGCGCAGGTGCGGGATCTTCACGATCTGCGTGATGCCCTCGAAGCTCGCTCGCCCGCCGGTGCCGAAGAAGCCGCTGGCCGGGTCGAGCCGGTGGCAGCCCTCGCAGGTGAAGGCCGTCTGGTTCATCGTCAGGCCGCCGAGTGCGCCCAGGTCGATGCCGTCCGACGGCCGCGTGCCGCTGTAGAAGCTGCGCCCGCGCTGCTGCGAGGCGGTCAGCGTGTTGTCGAGCTTGCGGATCGGGTTCGGCGGCAGCATCACCGGGATCTGGAAGTCGGCGAACTGCTGCATCTCGGCCTCGCTCAGCGGCGCGGTGCCGCCCAGCAGCCCCTCGAAGGCCACCGCGAAGTTCTTGAACGACAGCGTGCTGTCGGTGCCGCTGCTGCCGAAGATGCCGGTCGCCCGGTCGCCGCGCCAGTGCATCGCGCCGGAGTTGCGCATGCCGCGCAGCGTCTGCGTCGTCATCGGTCCCTTCATCGGGTGGAACTCGTTGGCGTTGTCGCTGCCGTTGACCGGCGACTTCACGCCGAACAGCAGCTTGCCCAGCGCGATCTCCAGCGGCGACGACAGGTTCTTCGTGATCGGGTTGTTGGTGACGCGGTCATCCGGATTGCCGAGGTCCCAGGCCAGGTCGTCGGCATCGCCGAAGGTGTGGCAGCTCGCGCACGAGGCCTCGCCGTTGGCCGAGAAGCGGCGCGCGTCGTACAGGAAGGGCCGGCCGGTGCGCACCGCGGCCGGCTCGGGGTTCTTCATCGCCACCGACGACAGCGTGGCACGCGAGGCCAGGTCGATCACCTTCACCGCGTTGTCGAAGCGCGTGGTGACGTACAGCCGGCCGCGCGCCTCGTCGAGCACCAGCCCGCTCGGGCCGCCGCCGGCCAGCTCGATGTAGCGCGCGCTCGCGCTGCGCGGGTTGAAGCTGTCGTTCTCCAGCTCGGCGGTGTCGAACACGCCGATGCGGCTGGAGCTGAACGCCGCCACGTACAGCGTGCGGCCGTCGCCGGTGACCGCCATGTCGAGCGGCATCGCGAGCGAATGGTTCTTCATCGTCCAGTCGTAGCCGGGGTTGCTTGGCAGCTTCGAATAGTCGATGTGCTTGTTCAGGTGGCGCGGCTGCACCGCCGCGCCCGACAGCACCGTGATGCGCGTCTGCGCGAGCTTGCCCTGCACCGTGTGGCCGGCGTAGGTGCCGGGGCCTTCGAAGCGGGCCTCGTTGATCGCCTCGGTGTTCGAGACGTACACCGCGCCGCTGACCGGGTTGGTGACCATGTTGAACAGCACCGTGCCGACGCCCGACCAGCTGGTCTTCTGCGCCAGCGTGTTGGCGTCGACGGCGAACACGTCGCGGTCGGGCAGGCTGAACTGCACCGCGTTGTTCCAGTTGCGCTTCAGCTCGTCTTCCCAGCGCCCGTTGGCCTTGTTGA
>NZ_JBFUFP010000265.1:0-5967 GCF_056403375.1 Rhizobacter sp. P2_H2 | reverse complement strand
GTGCACCCGTGGCACGGCCGCACCGAGCGCGGCCTGGCCGGTGACGGCCGCGTGCAGCAGGCTGGCCAGCGCGCGCAGGTCGGTCCACGCACCGGGCGGCACCAGCGGCTTCTCGTCAGCCGGCGGCGGGGTGCTGCCCAGCAGCACCGGCACGCCGACGCCGCGCACGACGACCGCCTCGGGCGAGATGCCGCCATGGTGGACCTGCGCCGCATGCAGCAGGTCGACCGCATCGAGCACTGGCGTCAGCATCGCGCGCAGCCAGGCCTCGTCGGGGGCGCGCGGCAGGGCCTTCAGCGCACCGGCCAGGTTCGGGCCCGGCACGAAATTCATCGCGTAGTAGGCGGTGCCGTTCTCTTCCCAGTGGCTCTGCACCCGGATCAGCGCCGGGTGCTCGAATCGGGCGAACAGCTTGGCGCGCTGCACGAACTCGCGGCGGCCGGCCTCCAGCGCCGGGGCATCGCCGCTGCGCCGCGGCACCACCTGCCTGCCGTCCTCGCGCTGCGCGAGCGAAGTCGGGAAATATTCCTTGATCGCGACCTGCCGCTGCAGCGACGAGTCCAGCGCCAGGTACACGACACCCGAATCGCCACGACCGATCAGCTCGACGATGCGGAACCCGCCGACACGGGCCCCCGCCAGCAGCACGTCGCTGGCCGGCACGGTGTCGAACTGCGTGGTCGGACCGAAGTCGGGTTTCTGGGGGGCGCGAGGCGTCGTCATGGTCGGAAGGTCAGCGCTGCGAATCCGGCGGTGGGCACTCATTTGATCCGAGCCCATGGTCCACCTGGACCGTGGTTGTCATACATCGGGAGGCCCCGTGAGAAAAGTCACGGCAGGCAACCCGATTCCATCGACGTGTTACCAACGTTGAAGGATGACAGCGTATCGCGCGTCGGGTATCAGGGGTGCAGCTTTTCATGGCGGGCCAGCATCGCCACCAGCGTCGCGATGCGGCGCTCGCGGGTCTCGGGCTTCTTCGCTGTCTGCACGCGCCACAGCACCGCATAGCGGTTGGCGCTGTTCAGCGTCTTGAAGAAGGCAGCAGCCGCCGGCTCGGCGTCGAACGCGGCCTGCAGGTCGGGTGGCGTCGTGATCGTGCGCATCGAGTCGTAGGCCTGCTCCCAGCGGCCGTCGGCCTTCGCGCGATCGATCTCGCGCTGGCCGGCCGGCTGCATGCGGCCCTGCTCGGTGAGCCTCGCGACCTTCTCGCGGTTGACCTTCGACCAGATGCTGCGAGCGCGCCGCGGCGTGAAGCGCTGCAGCCAGTGGTGTTCGTCCAGGCCCTTCTTCGGCCCGTCGATCCAGCCGTGGCACAGCGCGACCTCGAGCGCCTCGGGGTAGCTGACCGAGCCCTTCTCTGCGCCCGGGCGCGAGATCAGCAGCCACAGCCCGTCGGAGCTCTCGTGGTGCTTGTTGAGCCAGGTTTCCCAGCTGCGCGCGGTCGCGAAGCGGCGGGCGCTGTCTTCGGGCGCCTTGCTCATGGCAGCTCCGCGACGGCCTGCGCGAGGCGCTCGATGTCTTCGTCGTCGTTGTAGACCTGGGCCGAGACGCGGATGAACAGCCGGTCGCCGCGCGAGATCACCGGCGCCTCGATGCGCCGCTCGTCCAGCAGCCAGTCCTTCAGGCGCACCGCCGCGGCCGCGTCCCCGTGCGCCAGCCGCGCCGGCAGCGGCAGCGTGACCATGCAGCCGATCATCGCGTCGGGCGTCTCCCACGGATGGCCCCACCGCGCGGCCAGGTGCTGCGCCGCGCGGCGCGCCAGCGCGTGCTTGTAGGCGTGCATCGCTGCCTCGCCGAGGAAGCCGGTGATGAAGTCGATGCCGTCGGGGGCGCACAGATACGGCGTCGGGTCGCGCGTGCCGGTCCAGTCGAATTCCTGGTGCCAGCCGACGTCCAGGCCCCATGAGATGACCGGCGGGTGCAGGCCCTCGCGCCGGCCCGCTGCGGCCCACAGCAGGCCGCACGCGCGTGGCGCGAACGCCCACTTGTGCAGGTTCGCGACATACCAGTCGACGCCGAGCGCCGGGATGTCGAGCGGGATCGCGCCCGGCGCATGCGCGCCGTCGGCCAGCACCGGCACGCCGTGCGCGCGGCACAGCGCCGCGAGCTGCGCGAGCGGCAGCACGAGCGCAGTCTCCGACGTGACGTGGTCGAGGATCACGAGCCGCGTGCGCGCATTCAGCACCGGCTCGAGCAGGCGCTGCGGCAGCGATTCATCGGACAGCGGGAACGGCAGCGTCAGCGTGACGACGCGCGCGCCGTGCTCGCGCGCGACGAACGCGGCGGTGCGCGACACCGCGCCGTAGGCATGGTCGAACAGCACGATCTCGTCGCCGGCCTGCAGCCGCAGCGAACGCAGCACCGCATTGACGCCGGCGCTCGCGTTGTCGACGAAGACGATGTCATCACCCGTCGCGCCGACGAAGGCCGCGACGCGAGCGGCCGCTGCGCGCACGCGGGTGGGTTCGGCCGGCGCCTGCGGCGCGAGGCTCATCAGCTCGCGCAGCAGGAAGCGCGCCGGGTGGCGCTCGATCTGCTCGCGCAGGCGCTGCTGCGCATCGAGCACGCGGCGCGGCGTGACGCCGACGGTGCCGTGGTTCAGGTAGGTGGCATCGGGGTCGAGCCACCAGTGTTCGAGCATCTGTCGTCCGAAGCGCACCGTGTCGGTCCTCCTGCGGCGATTCTGACGCAAGCTCCGCCGCAGCGAACAGCAGATCGAACAACTGGCGCGTGCGCGGCGTCATCTGATGCAGATCCGGCTGCTGCAGTTCGTGACACGCCGCCAGCACCTTCGCGTACACCGCCTCGTAGATGCGCCGCACTGCACCGCCTGCCCCGACGATCTCGCGGTCGTAGCCCGGCACGATGCCGATCAGCCGCCAGCCCAGCCGCTCGAAGGCCTGCTGGGTGTGCGGGATCTTCAGCGTCGCCATGCCGTAGATGAGCCCCATGCCGAGCGCACGGCCGACACGCTCGATCGCGGCGATCGCATGCAGGCCCAGCCCGGCACCGCGGTGCTCGGGCGCGACCACGGCCAGCCGGCCGTACAGCGCCAGCGCCTCGGGCTCGCGTTCGCACGCGATCATCCCGGCGATGCGCTCGCCGCACTTCACCACGACGACGATGAAGTTGCGCGCGGGCGCGTCGGGCAGCAGCACCTCGCTGTCGTAGAACCCGCGGCGCAGGAAACCGCTCGCCGCGCCGACGCCCACGTCCGGGTACCAGCGGTCGAGGTGGGCCACCAGCGCGCCGATGTCGTCGCGCCGCAGCAGCTCGAAGCGGTAGCCGGGCGGCAGCGGCGACGCGTCGAGCACGCCGTCCAGCAGCGCGCGGTCGATGACCGGCGGGCTCACAACAGCCCTCCCGTCGCCGCAGCGGCAGGGCGGTAGCGGATCTCCAGCCGGCCGCTGCTGCGCGCGCCGGCCTGGACGGACACCGGATAGGCCAGCACCTCGCCGACCAGCCCGGCGTACTTGCCGCTGCCGCCCACCAGCCGGCTGCGGCGCACGCCATAGCCTTCGAGCTCGGCCTCGTCGGCCTGCGTCTCGAACACGAAGCGATCGCCGGCCGGATCGACCAGCACGCAGGTGCGGCGGCTCACGACACCGGCCCCGCGCAGGCTGATGCAACGCCCGCTCGCGACGTGGAACGGGCCGCTGCCGCCCTCGACGCGCGTGCGGGCCAGGCTCTCGACCACGACGATCGATTCACCATCGGGCCGGCCGGTCGCGATGACCTCGCGCCGGCTGACGCTGTAGTCGCCGAACGCGACGTGCAGGTCGCCCTTGCCGTGCGCCGCCGCGAGCAGCGGCCCGCAGGCCTGCAGCACCAGCAGCCACTTGAAGCGTGCCTTCATCGCTCACCCCTCCTCGGCGCAGTCGCGCACCGGCAGGCCCTTGTCGGCGGCGTACTTCTTCGCCGCCACGGCCATCATCGGGCCGAGCAGCGTGCGGTCGGACTCGTACCAGTCGGAGGTGTACTGCCACGCCGTGCCGTTCCAGCTGTGGATGCGCGCCCGGTGCGCGCCTTCGTGGTCGGCGCACGAGGTGTGCAGCGGCTGCAGCATGCCGTCGATGCCCAGCGCACCGATGCGGCCCGCGTCGATCGCCAGGTGCTCGGCGCCCCAGCGCACCTGCTCGCCGGTCAACGGCCGGCGGCCATAGCGCGCTTGCGCGGTGCGCACCGCCTCGACCACCAGCAGCGCGTTCAGCAGGCCCCGGTTGTAGAGCACCTGGCCGACCGCCGACGCCTCGCCGGCCCCCTTGCCGCGGCCGTACACGTAGCGGCGGATGTCGTCGTGCACGCGGCGCTGGTCGGCGCTGTGCTGCAGCGTCAGCGCGTTGTAGCCGGCCGCCGCGGCCTGCGCCGGCAGCACGTCGGGCTCGGCACCGGCCCACCAGACGCCGTACATCCGGTCGCGCGGGTAGTTCACCGCGATAGCCTCGTTGATCGCGGTCGAGTTCATCACGCCCCAGCCCCAGATGAACACGTGATCCGGACGGGCCTGGCGGATCTGCAGCCAGGCCGCCTTCTGCTCGACGCCGGGGTGCGCCACCGGAATCGCGATGAACTCGAAGCCGAGCCGGTGCGACAGCGCCTGCAGCACCGGGATCGGCTCCTTGCCGTACGGCGAGTCGTGATACAGCAGCGCGATCTTGCGGCCGCGCAGCTTCGGCAGGCCACCCTCGCGCGCGCCCACATGCTGCACCAGCATGTCGGCCGCGTCCCAGTAGGTGCCGAGCAGCGGGAAGTTCCACTTGAACACGCTGCCGTCGGTCGACTCGGAGCGGCCGTAGCCCATCGTGATCAGCGGGATCCTGTCGGCAGCCACCTTGTCGCCCAGCGCGAACGTGATGCCGGTGGACAGCGGGTTGAAGCTGGTCGCGCCGGTCGGGCCCTTGCCCTTCAGGCGTTCGTAGCATTCGACGCCGCGGTCGGTGGAGTAGCCGGTCTCGCACTCCTCGTAGGTGATCTTCACGCCGCCGATGCCGCCGTCGCGTTCATTGACGAGGTTCAGGTAGTCGACGAAGCCGTTCGCCCACGGCACGCCGTTCGGTGCGTAGGCGCCGGTGCGGAACACCAGCACCGGGAAAAACTGTTCGTTCGGAATCGTGGCATGGCCCGGCGCGGCGCCGCAGGCGGCCGCCACGGTGGCCAGGGTGCTCATCAGTCTCTTCAGCAATGCGTTCATCTCGGGTCCTCGAAGGGGGTTGGCATGCCCCGGTCGGGACATGTCGCACAGCGTAGGAGGAGGACCCTGCCGGGCTCGTCGCGCAGCGACGTTGCTTCGTCGCGCAGCGATGTTGCAAATGTTCGAACTGCGGGTTCAGACGGGCAAAGGCTCGCGGCGCAGCGCCGCCGTCAGTGCCGACGGCGACTGGTAGCCGCACTGCAGCGCGGCCTGGTAGACCGGCATGCCGGCATCGAGGCAGCGGCGGGCGGCCGCGAGCCGGCGCCGCCGCACCAGCGTCATCGGGCTCAGGCCGAGCTCGGCGCGGCAGCGCAACGCGAACTGCGGCGCGCTCAGGTGCACCTGCGCCGCGAGGGCGGCGACCGCCAGCGGCTCGTCGAGGCGCTCGTCGACCCAGCGCTCCAACGCCTCCCAGTCGATGCTGCGGCGCAAGCGGGGGCCGCCGAGCGGCGTGCTGGCCGCCAGGCTCGCGACCAGCAACTCGATGGTCGCCGCCCGCGAGGCCGCATCGTCGGCATGCCGGCGGCTCGCGAGGTAGCGCATCAGGTGGGCCGTCGACGGGTGCACCGAGCGCACCTGCCCGGCCAGCGGCGCCAGYGCCTCGCGGTGCGCGGCATCGGCGGAACTGAGCACCAGGCAGGCGGCACCGCCGCGCATCGCGCAGCGCCGCTGCTCGCCCGGCGGGATCACCAGCACGCGGCCGGGCTGCACCGCGTGGCGGCGGCCTTTCAGCATCAGCTCGAAGCGGCCCTGCATGCCGAAGACGACCTGGA
>NZ_JBFUFP010000264.1:0-6008 GCF_056403375.1 Rhizobacter sp. P2_H2 | reverse complement strand
ACCTGATCCTGCCGTCGATCACGCTCGCGGCCTTCCAGTTGACGCTGATCATGCGGCTCGTGCGCTCGGAGATGCTCGAGGTGCTGCGGGCCGACTACATCCGGTTCGCGCGTGCACGCGGCCTGCCGAACCGGGTCGTCTATTTCTCGCATGCGCTGCGCAACACGCTGGTGCCGGTGATCACGATCACCGGGCTGCAGCTGGGCGCGTTGATCGCGTTCGCCATCATCACCGAGCAGGTGTTCCAGTGGCCCGGCATGGGGCTGCTGTTCATCCAGGCCGTCACGTTCGCCGACATCCCGGTGATGGCCGCCTACCTCTGCCTGATCGCGTTGATCTTCGTCGTGATCAACCTGGTCGTCGATCTTCTCTACTTTGCCGTCGACCCGCGCCTGCGCGTCGAGCGCACGGCAGGAGCCCACTGATGATGCGCGAATCTGCCCCCCTGGCCGCGTCGGGTGCCTACCAGCGGCTGGCCGGCTGGCAGCCCGAGTTGATGGCGTTCCGCCGCGACCTGCATGCCCACCCGGAGCTGGGTTTCGAGGAGGTGCGCACCGCCTCCAAGGTGGTCGAGGCGTTGCGCGTGTGCGGCGTCGACGAGGTCCACACCGGCATCGGCAAGACCGGCGTGGTCGGCGTGATCCGCGGCAGCCGCCCGGCTGGTGCGCATGGCGCGAAAGCCATCGGCCTGCGTGCCGACATGGACGCCCTGCCGATGCGCGAAGAGAACGACTTCCCGTGGCGATCTGCCACCCAGGGCCTGATGCACGGCTGCGGCCACGACGGCCACACCGCGATGCTGGTGGGCACGGCGCGCTACCTGGCCCAGACCCGGCAGTTCGCCGGCGACGCGGTGCTGATCTTCCAGCCGGGCGAAGAAGGCTTCGCCGGCGCGAAGGCGATGATCGACGACGGCCTGTTCGACCGCTTCCCGGTCGATTCGGTCTACGCGATGCACAACTGGCCGAGCATGCAGCCCGGCACGATCGGCCTGAACATGGGCGCGATGATGGCGGCCGCCGACCGCATCGAGATCACCGTCAACGGCCGCGGCGGCCACGGTGCGCACCCGTACATGGCGATCGATCCGGTGCTGGTTGCCGCGCACATCATCACCGCGGCGCAAAGCCTGGTGTCGCGCAACGTCAATCCGCTCGACAGCGCCGTCGTGAGCCTGTGCGCGATGCAGGCCGGCGACCTGGGCGCGTTCAGCGTGATCCCCCGCCAGGCGAAGCTGATGGGCACCGTGCGCACGTTCAAGCGCGAAGTGCAGGACCTGATCGAGGAGCGCCTGGGCCGCCTCGCCGAATCGGTCGCGCTCGGTTTCGGCGCGACCGCGAGCCTCGACTACCAGCGCGTCTACCCGGCGACGATCAACACGCCGCGCGAGGCCGCTTTCGCGGCCGATGTCGCAGCGAGCCTGGTCGGCGAGGACAAGGTGGTGCGCGAGCTCGTGCCGAGCATGGGCGCCGAGGATTTCTCGTTCATGCTGCAGGCCCGCCCCGGCGCCTACCTGCGCATCGGGCAGGGCGGCGAGGGCGGCTGCTTCCTGCACAGCACGCGCTACGACTTCAACGACGAGATCCTTCCGCTCGGCAGCGCCCTGCTCGCGACCCTGGTCGAGCGCGCGATGCCGCTGTAGCCGCCTCCACCTGCCGCGGCCGCGCTGCCGGCCGCCGCGCCACCCCGACGTTCGTTCATCCCCCAAGGAGTCCACGATGAAGCTGAAACCCACCCTGCTCGCGGCTGCGCTGTTCCTGTCGTGCGGCATGGCCGGTGCCGTGACCCTGCGCGTCGCCAACCAGGGCGATGCGCAGTCGATGGACCCGCATTCGCTGAACGAGACGCTGCAGCTCACCTTCACCGGCAACGTCTACGAGCCGCTGATCGGCCGCGACAAGAAGCTCGCGCTCGCGCCGATCCTCGCCACCGAGTGGAAGCAGACCTCGCCGACGGTGTGGCGCTTCGAGCTGCGCAAGGGCGTGACCTTCCACGAYGGCACGCCGTTCASYGCCGACGACGTGGTGTTCTCGSTGMAGCGCGCGGCCGGCGAGGGCTCCGACATGCAGAGCTACACCTCGCCCTTCAAGGAGGTGCGCAAGGTCGGCCCGCTGACGGTGGAGATCGAGACGCTCGCGCCGTTCCCGATCCTGCCGGACGTGCTGACCAACGTCTTCATGATGAGCAGGAAGTGGTGCGAGGACAACAAGGCCGTGATCCCGGTCGATCGCCGCAAGGGCATCGAGAACACCGCGAGCTTCAAGGCCAACGGCACCGGCCCGTTCCGGCTGAAGGAGCGCCAGCCGTCGGCGCGCACCGTGCTGGTCCGCAACGGCACCTGGTGGGGCAAGGTCGAAGGCAATGTCGACGAGGTGATCTTCACGCCGATCGGCAGCGCTCCCACGCGCGTCGCGGCGCTGCTGTCCGGCGAAGTCGACGTGATCGAGCCGGTGCCGCTGCAGGACATCGATCGCATCAAGTCGTCGCCGAACCTGAAGGTGTCGCAGGGCCCCGAACTGCGCACGATCTTCCTCGGCATGGACCAGAAGCGCGACGAGTTGCAGTTCTCGAGCGTCAAGGGCAGGAACCCGTTCAAGGACAAGCGCGTGCGCCAGGCCTTCTACCAGGCGATCGACATCGAGACGATCAGGAACCGCGTGATGCGCGGTGCATCGCTGCCGTCGGCGCTGATGGTGGGGCCGGGCATCCGCGGCTTCACGCCGGAGCAGAACAAGCGCCTGCCGTATGACGTCGACGCGGCGAAGAAGCTGCTGGCCGAGGCCGGCTACCCGGCCGGCTTCGAGGTCGGCCTGAACTGCCCGAACGACCGCTACGTCAACGACGCCGACATCTGCCAGGCGGTGGCCGCCAACCTCGCACGCATCGGCGTGAAGGTGAACCTGCAGACCGAGACCAAGAACACCTATTTCCCGAAGATCCTGCGCCGCGACACCAGCTTCTACCTGCTGGGCTGGACGCCGAGCACCTACGACGCCCACAACGCGCTGACCTCGCTGATGGCCACGCCGACCGACAAGGGCCAGGGCCAGTTCAACCTCGGCTCGTACAGCAACCCGAAGGTCGACGAGCTGACGCTGAAGATCCAGAGCGAGACCGACCAGGCGAAGCGCAACGCGATGATCAAGGAGGCGTTCGAGCTGCATGCCAACGACGTCGGCCACATCCCGTTGCACCAGCAGGCGCTCGCCTCGGCGATGAAGAAGAACGTCGACATCGTCCAGCTGCCCGACAACTTCATGCCCTACAAGTGGGTGGTCGTGAAATGAAGTCGGCGCTGCGGAGGTTCTTCGACGGCGACCTCTGGTACAGCTTCCGCCGCTCGCCGACCGCGATGGTGGCCGCGGTCGTCGCCTTCACCTGCATCTTCTGCGCGCTGTTCGCCGAACTGGTCGCGCCGCACAACCCGATGGACCTTGCCACGCTGGAGCTTGCCGACTCGCGGCTGCCGCCGGCCTGGCTGCCCGAAGGCAGCTCGAAATACCTGCTCGGCACCGACGACCAGGGCCGCGACATCCTGTCGGCGCTGATGTACGGCTCGCGCATCTCGCTGCTGGTGGGCGTCGCCTCGGTGCTGGTGTCGCTCGCGGTCGGCGTGTCGCTCGGGCTGCTGGCCGGCTTCGTCGGCGGCAAGACCGATGCCTTCATCATGCGGCTGTGCGACGTGATGCTGTCGTTCCCGTCGATCCTGGTCGCGCTGCTGATCGACGGCATCGGACGGGCGGTGTTCCCGAATGCGCACGAAGGCCTCGCGTTCGCGGTGCTGATCGTCGCGATCTCGCTGACCGGCTGGGTGCAGTACGCGCGCACGGTGCGCGGCTCGACGCTGGTCGAGCGCAACAAGGAGTACGTGCAGGCGGCGCGCGTGATCGGCGTGCCGACGCTGCGCATCATGCGGCGCCACGTGCTGCCCAATGTCACCGGGCCGGTGATGGTGCTGGCGACGATCCAGGTGGCGTCGGCGATCCTGATCGAGGCCACGTTGTCTTTCCTCGGCGTCGGCGTGCCCCCGACCTCGCCGTCGCTCGGCACGCTGATCCGTGTCGGCAACGACCTGCTGTTCTCCGGCGAGTGGTGGATCACGCTCTACCCCGGCGCGATGCTGGTGATGATCGCGCTGAGCGTGAACCTGCTCGGCGACTGGCTGCGCGATGCGTTGAACCCGAAATTGCGCTGACCATGACCGCCTTGCTTGAAGTGAAGAACCTGCGCGTCGAGTTCCCGACGCGGCGCGGCACGCTGGTGGCGCTCGACGACGTCTCGTTCGACATCGCGCCCGGCGAGATCCTCGGCGTGGTCGGCGAATCGGGGGCCGGCAAGTCGCTGACCGGTGCCGCGATCATCGGCCTGCTCGACCCGCCCGGCCGCGTGGCGTCCGGCGAGATCCGCTTCCAGGGCCGGCGCATCGACAACCTGCCGTACGAGCAGATGCGCCGCATGCGCGGCAAGCACATCGGCGCGATCTTCCAGGATCCGCTGACCTCGCTGAATCCGTTGTTCACCGTCGGCCGCCAGCTCGTCGAGACGATCCGGACCCACCTGCCGCTCGATGCGGCGCAGGCACGGCAGCGCGCGATCGAGCTGCTGAAGGAGACCGGCATCCCGGCCGCCGAGGCGCGCATCGACCAGTACCCGCACCAGTTCTCCGGCGGCATGCGCCAGCGCGTGGTGATCGCGCTCGCGCTGGCCGGCAACCCGCAGCTGATCGTCGCCGAYGAGCCGACCACCGCGCTGGACGTGTCGATCCAGGCGCAGATCATTTCGCTGCTGAAGCGGCTGTGCAAGGAGCACGGTGCGGCGGTGATGCTGGTCACGCACGACATGGGCGTGATCGCCGAGACCTGCGACCGCGTCGCGGTGATGTACGCCGGCCGCGTGGCCGAGATCGGCCCGGTGAACGACGTGATCCATGCGCCGGCGCACCCCTACACCGCCGGGCTGATGGGCTCGATCCCCGCGATGGACCTCGACCGCGAGCGCCTGCTGCAGATCGACGGCGCGATGCCGCGGCTGAACGCGATTCCGCCCGGCTGTGCGTTCAATCCGCGCTGCCCGAAGGCCTTCGGGCGCTGTCGTGAAGAACGCCCCGACCTGCTCGAAGCCGGGGCGACCCGGGCCGCCTGCTGGCTTCACGACAGGTCGGTGGCAGCCGTCGCAGGGGCCACGCCATGAACGTGCTCGTGGAAGTGCGCGACCTGGTGAAGACCTTCGACGTCTCGGCGCCGTGGCTGAACCGCGTGATCGAGCGCAAGCCGCGCCAGCAGGTGCATGCGGTGGACGGCGTCAGCTTCTCGATCGAACGTGGCACCACGCTCGCGCTGGTGGGCGAATCGGGCTGCGGCAAGAGCACCGTCGCGCGGCTGCTGGTGGGCCTGCAGGCGCCGACCGCCGGCGAGGTGCATTTCGGCCACAAGAACATCGCGCTGACGCTGGCCAGCCAGGAGGCGGCCGCGTTGCGCCGGCGCATGCAGATGATCTTCCAGGATCCGTTCGCAAGCCTGAACCCGCGCTGGAAGGTGCAGCAGGTCGTCGCCGAGCCGCTGACCGAGCACGGGCTGATCACCGACCGGGCGCAACTGAAGGCCAAGGTCGGCGAGCTGCTGCAGTCGGTCGGCCTCGCGAGCGGGGACATGGAGAAGTTCCCGCACCAGTTCTCCGGCGGGCAGCGGCAGCGCATCTCGATCGCACGGGCACTGGCCACCGAGCCGGAGTTCCTGGTCTGCGACGAACCGACCTCGGCGCTCGACGTCTCGGTGCAGGCCCAGGTGCTCAACATCATGAAGGACCTGCAGCGCAGCCGCGGGCTGACCTACCTGTTCATCTCGCACAACCTCGCGGTGGTGCGGCACGTCAGCGACCAGGTGGGCGTGATGTACCTCGGCCGCGTCGTCGAGCTGGCGCCGAAGGCGGAGCTCTTCGCGCGGCCGCGGCACCCGTACACGCGCATGCTGCTGGATGCGATTCCGGACATCGCGATGAGCGGGCGGGCC
>NZ_JBFUFP010000263.1:0-6024 GCF_056403375.1 Rhizobacter sp. P2_H2 | reverse complement strand
GTCCTGGCGCATCTTGTCGCGGTCGGGGCCGTCGTCCATCAGGTCGGTGCGCAGCCGCATGCGCGTGATCGGCGTCTGCAGGTCGTGCGAGATGGCGGCCAGGATCTCGACCCGCTCGGCCGCATAGCCGGCGATGCGCTGCTGCATCGCGTTGAAGGCGCGCGCCGCGTGCGCGACCTCGCTCGGCCCCTGCTCGGGCAGCGTGTGGCCCTTCAGGTCGGGGCCGAGCTGGTCGGCCGCGGCCGCCAGCGCCGCGAGCGGCCGCGTCAGCAGCCGCACCGCGATCCAGGCGCACAGCGCCAGCACCGCGAGCTGAGCGGCCAGCACCCAGCTGACCCAGCCCGACACCGGCATGTCGACGCGGCGCGCATGCACGATCACCATGCTCGCGTCCGACAGCCGCACCTGGATCTGCAGGCCGCCGACCGGCTGCTGCACCTCGGCCACGCGCACCGTCTCGAACGGCTTCATCGCGTCGACGATGGCGGTCGCGAACTGCCGCAGCATCGGCGCCGCCGGGGCYGGCCCGTCGGCCGTGCCGCCGAGCGAGAAGCGGTAGTTGCGGCGCTCCAGCCGCGCGAGCCAGCCGTCGCGCTCGGCGGCGGGCAGGCGGTCGATGATCGCGATCGAGCTCGCGATGTCGCGCTCGATGCCCAGCATCATCAGCTCGCGCAGCGCCATGCCGCGCTCGTAGCGGATCAGCACGAAGGTCAGCCCCTGCGCGATCGCGAGGCCGAGCACGATGATCAGCGTGACGCGGGCGAACAGCGAGCGTGGCATCGGGATCGAGAGGGGCATCATGCGGCGAAGGTGGTCAGGCGATCAGGAAGTCGACCTCGATGTTGCCGCGCGTCGCATGCGAGTACGGGCAGGTCTGGTGCGCGGTGTCGACCAGCCGGCGCTTCTGGTCGGCGTCGAGGCCGGGCAGCGTGATCGACAGTGTGACAGCCAGCGCGTAGCTCGCATCGCCGGCGGTCTTGCCGAGCGACACGCGGGCGTCGATGGCGGTGTCGGCCGGGAACTTGAGGTTCAGCTGGCGCGCGGCGATCTGCATCGCGCCCATGAAGCAGGCCGAGTAGCCGACGCCGAACAGCTGCTCCGGGTTGGTGCCGGGCTTGCCGGAGCCGGGCGGGCTCAGCTGCACGTCGAGCGCGCCGTCGCTGGAGCGGCCCGCGCCGTCGCGGCCTCCGGTGGTGTGGGTGGCGGCGGTGTAGAGAACGTTGTCGATCTTCTGCAGCATGGCGAATCCTTCAGGAGGGTTGGGTTGAAGCGAGCCTGTATTGCAACGGCCCGCTGTATCCGGGGTGTGTCGTGCGCCCCCCGGATTTGCATGGCCGTGTAGATGCCGCGCGGCCCGGACACACTGCAATACAAAGGCGCTGCATCCGGGCGCCCGGCGCACTACAGTCACGGCCATGCAAGCCAAGCCCAGCGACCATGTGCTGATCGTCGACGACGATCGGGAGATCCGCGACCTGCTGACCACCTACCTCGTCAAGAACGGGCTGCGCGTGGTGGCCGTGCCGACCGGCCGGCACATGCGCGCGGCGCTCGAGGAGTCCGGTCCGTTCGACCTGATCGTGCTCGACCTGATGCTGCCCGGCGAGGACGGGCTGACGCTGTGCCGCGACCTGCGCGCCGGCAAGTACAAGGCGACGCCGATCCTGATGCTGACCGCGCGCAACGAAGAGGCCGACCGCATCCTCGGGCTCGAGATGGGCGCCGACGACTACCTCGCCAAGCCGTTCGCCGCGCGCGAGCTGCTGGCGCGCATGCGTGCCGTGCTGCGCCGCACCCGCATGCTGCCGCCCAACATGCGGGTCGCCGAGGCCGCCTCGCACCGGCTGGCGTTCGGCGAGTGGGAGGTCGACACCGTGGCGCGCCACCTGCTGGACCCGAGCGGCGTGATGGTGGCGCTGAGCGGTGCCGAGTACCGGCTGCTGCGCGTGTTCCTCGACCACCCGCAGCGGGTGCTGAGCCGCGACCAGCTGCTCAGCCTCACGCAGGGGCGCGAGGCCGAGCTGTTCGAGCGCTCGATCGACCTGCTGGTGAGCCGGCTGCGCCAGCGGCTGCGCGACGATGCGCGCGAGCCGCGCTACATCAAGACGGTGCGCAGCGAGGGCTACGTCTTCGCGTCGGCGGTCGAGTCGCGCGACTGWCGCCGCACCGAGATGCAGTGGCAGCCGACCGGCTGGCGGATCTCGTGCGAGATGCCGCCGGCCAGGAACAGCAACGCAAGCCACCACCTGTTCATCGCGCCGGTGCCGGCGTTTCGGCCAGCAGCGCCTTGATCCTGCCTTCGGTCTCGCCATAGCGGCCTTCGCCGAAGTGCGTGTAGACGATGCGGCCCTGCTTGTCGATCAGGTAGAGCGCCGGCCAGAACTGGTTGCCGAACGCGCGCCAGGTGGCGTAGTCATTGTCCTGGGCGACGGCGTGCGTGATCTGCAGCTTGCGGATCGCTTCCTGTACGTTCGGCGTCGACTTCTCGAAGGCGTACTCCGGCGTGTGCACGCCGACGACGACCAGCCCCTGGTCCTTGTACTTCGCGTGCCATTCCTTCACGTACGGCAGCTGGTTCAGGCAGTTGCTGCAGGTGTAGGTCCAGAAGTCGACCAGCACCACCTTGCCGCGCAAGCCCTGCATCGCAAGCGGCGGCGAGTTCTGCCAGGTGGCGATGCCCTGGAAATCGGGCGCCGCCACCGGGTGGGCGGCGGGCGTGCCGATGGCCGGCGGTGCCGCCAGCGTAACGAGAACCACCGTCGCGGCGATGGCCACGGCGGCGAGGAGGGTGCTGGATCGGAGCTTCATGGCGGTGGTGCGGAGTGGCAGGTGCGCGGATTCTTGGTCGCGCACCGCCACCACCGCGGTTTCTTCGTAGGCCTGTGTGTCGGCCCGGCATGCCGACACATTACGTTTCACGGGAATGACCGCGCGGCGCTCAGGGTTCGGTCACGCTGGCGAGAGTGCGCACGCCCCTGACCGTGCCGTCGACATCGATGAACTTGTACTGGATCGGCCCGTAGCCGGGCGCGGCCCACACCACGGTCGTCCCGAAGGATGGCTGGGCATCGTTGACGACCTTGAAGCGGCAGGCGTTTGGAAAGCTGCGGCCGGCCATCGTCAGTGTCTCGTGGCCTTCGAAGGTCCACGTCTCTTGCTCGGCTTCGGCCAGGAAGCCGCCGTTCGTGAAGTAGTTGTTGTCGGTGTAGTGGATCGTCACCGTCTGCGTGGGGGCCAGCGTCTTCGGCACCAGGAAGCCGGTGTAGACCGACTTCGTGGCCTGCACGCTCTCGGGTGTGTAGTCGTAGTCGCCCCAGAAGCGCACGCCGTCCGCCTCGACCGAAAAGTACAGCGCGGCGGCGCGCAAGGTGCCTTCGACGTCGAAGTACTCGATCTGCACCGGGTGGACGGCACCGTCGAACTTTTCCTGCGTGTAGAGGGCCGACTTCGCGATGTAGGTCTTGTCCGGATCAGAGATCGTGTAGCGCAGGCCGGGCTTGACCGTGAAGCAGTCGCTGAGGTCGGGCAGCGTCTCGACCGGAGGGTCGACTGCGGGCGGGCAATCGTCACCGCCGCCACCGCAGGCGGCAAGCGTGGCACACAGGCCGGCGATCAGCAGCAAGGAAGAAGGGGTGCGTGATGGTTGCATGATGGTATGAAGGTGAGGTTGTTGAACAGCAGGGCACAGCTCCGCCAACCCATGCCGATCCGGGGATCGGCACGACTGCTCTGTTGCGCGGGGACTTCGTTAGTTGCAACCTTGAACGAACACGCGGTGCGTGCGTTGACGTGTCATGCCGGTAAAGAAAAGTTTCCGGCTGACCATGGCGAAACGGCGATGAAGGCGATCGGCGAATGCGATCGATGAAGGCGCTGATCACGCCTGCACAATCGGCCGATGCGCCTGCACCTTCTGTCTTCGTTGCTGTTGCTCGCCCCGTTCGCGACACTCGCGGCGCCCGACGAGGCGGCGCTCGGCCGTGCCGACGGCTACCCGACGGCCCGCACGCTGAAGCAGGCCTACCAGGAGCGCTACCTCGTCGGCTCGTTCAGCGCGATGGACAGCTTCAACCCCGCGTGCACGCTGGCCCCGGCCGACAAGCCGGTCGCGCTGGAGGCCGCGGCCACCGAGACGACGTTCAGCTACCGCTACCAGGGCCACCGGCTGACGCTGGACGACTACCTGCAGCACCAGCGCGCGACCGGCCTGCTGGTCGTGAAGGACGGCCGCATCGTCGCCGAGCGCTACAACTACGAGCGCACGCCGGCGATGCGGATGCTGTCGAACTCGATGGCGAAGACGATCACCGCGCTGGCGGTGATGAAGGCGCTGGAAGACGGCCAGGTGAAGTCGCTCGACGACCCGGCCGAGGCCTACGTGCCCGAGCTCAAGGGCACGCTGTACGGCGGCACGCGCCTGGTCGACCTGCTGCGCATGGCGTCCGGTGCGCGCTATGTCGAGGACTACACGGCCGACGACGACCGCGCGCGTTTCAACGCCACGGCGCGGCGCGCCGGCATCGTGCAGGCCGCGCGGCAGGTCACCGAGCGCAGCGATGCGCCGGGGCAGCGCTTCAACTACGCGGGTGCGCAGACCGAGGTGCTGGGCCTGGTGCTGCGCGGCGCGACCGGCCGCACGCTGTGCGACTACGTCGGCGAGCGGATCTGGAAGCCGATCGGCGCGCAGGCGGCAGCGAGCTGGCTGCTGAACCCGGCCGACCACGTGGAGCTCGCGCAGGGCGGCTTCAACGCGACGCTGCGCGATTACGCGCGGCTCGGGATGATGATGGCCGCCGACGGGCAGGTGAACGGCGCCGCGGTGGTGTCGCGCGAGCACCTGCTCGACATGACCGATGCCGCGCGCCAGCCCGAGGCCTTCCGGCCCGGGCAGATGCAGTACCACGGCAGCAGCTACTTCGGCTACGGCCTGCAGACCTGGCTGCTGCCGGGCCGGCAGCGCCGCTTCATGCTGCTGGGCGTCTACGGCCAGGCGATCTTCGTGGACCCGGCGCTGCGGCTGGTGGTGGTGCACACCGCGGTCGGCAAGGATGCCTCGGGCGATGCGAGCGGCCACCACCTCGGCGTGGAGCGCGATGCGCTGCTGCGCGGGATCGTCGCGGCCTACGGGGACTGGTAGTCGCCGCGGTCCAGCAGCGCCGCATCCTCATGCAATTGGCGCAGCGCCAGCAGCTGCAGCAGCGCCGGTGCGAGCAGCACGTCGCCCGGCCTGGCCTGCGCCGCGGCGACCTCGCGCGTCACGGCTTGCAGCCGTTGCGACAGCTCGCGCAGCCCGGCCGCCTCCAGCCGCCGCACCAGCGGTGCAGATTCGCCGGCCCACCCGCGCGGCAGGCGCGCCAGGCCGTGGTGCAGCAGCGTCGCCAGGTGCTGCCGCAGCGCTTCGAGCTGCAGCGTGCAGGGGTCGGCACCGGCCGGCCGCGCCACGCCCAGCGGCAACGCGCCGAGCGCGCCGCTCGCCGCCGCGAAATCCGGCACCAGCAGACCCCCTTCGCAGCCCAGCGCCCACGGCTCCAGGCTCGGCACGCCGTGCTGCCAGCTCAGCACGCCCGCCACATGGCGCAGCGCACCGTGCCGCCCGCTCGCGGCAGCGGCCATCGCATCGAGCGCATGCGGCGCATGCCGTTCGTGGAAGCGCTGCACCAGCAGCGGCGCACCTTGCGCATCGCGCAGCAGCATCGCCACGCCTTGTTCGTTGGCGTCGTAGGCCGGCGGCTCCACCTCGGCCGGGCTGAACACGATGAAGCGCCGTGCCGCGTGCCGCGGCTGCAGCGCTGCCGTCGGGTGCGCCAGTTGCTCGGCGCGCAGTGCGGCCACGCTGTCGAAGCGCACCGGTGCGCCGAGCTGCGCCCAGTCGGCCGCCTGCGGCAGCACGCTGTTCTGCGAGCTGCGCGCACGCGCCAGCCGCACGCTGCCGTCGGGCCGCCGCGCCGCCTGCTGCGCGAGCAGCTGCCCGCGCGCCAGCGCCTCCAGCAGCACGCCAGGCGCGAGCCGTTCGGCGGCGCGGAT
>NZ_JBFUFP010000262.1:0-6026 GCF_056403375.1 Rhizobacter sp. P2_H2 | reverse complement strand
GCTGCGCCGGCTGCACCAGAAGCTGTGCGTGGTCGACGGCGAGGTCGGCTTCGTCGGCGGCATCAACCAGATCGACGACCGCATCGACCTCGTGCACGGCGCGACCGAGCAGCCGCGGCTCGATTTCGCGGTGCAGGTGCGCGGGCCGGTGGTGGCTCCGGTCGAGCAGGCGATCCGCGCGGTGTGGACGCGTGCCGACCTGGGCCAGGATTTCCGCGAGGAGATGGTGGCCCTGGCGCGCAGCGCCGAGCCGATCGCGCGCGCCAAGCGGCTGATGCGCCGCCTGCGCATGYCGCGCGCCAGGGGCCTGCAGCTGAGCCCCGATGCGCTGCCGCCGGTGCGCGCGGCCTTCGTGCTGCGCGACAACCTGCGCCAGCGCCGCACCATCGAGCGCAGCTACATCGATGCGATCCGCAGCGCGCGCGAACGCGTCGACCTGATCAGCCCGTACTTCTACCCCGGCCGGCCGTTCCGGCGCGCGCTGCGCGATGCGGCCGACCGCGGCGTGGCGGTGCGGCTGCTGCTGCAGGGCAAGCTCGACTACCGCATCGCCGGGCTGGCCGCGCGCGTGCTGTACGACGAGTTGCTGGTGCATGGCGTGCGCATCCACGAGTACACGCCGGCCTACCTGCATGCCAAGGTGGCAGTGATCGACGGCGACTGGGCGACGGTGGGCAGCTCGAACATCGATCCGCTGTCGCTGCTGCTGAACCTCGAGGCCAACGTGATCGTGCGCGACGAGGGCTTCGCCCGCTCGCTGGCCGGGCGCTTCGATGCCGCGGTGGCGCAGTCGCGCGAGATCGATCCCAAGCTCGCCCATCCGCGCACGCTGGCCGGCACGCTGCGGCGCGGCTTCGTTGCCTGGTGCGCACACGTCTACCTGCGCATCGCCGGGCAGACCGGCCGGTACTGATGGCCGCGGACGATCTGGTGGTCGAGCGGCCCGAGGGCTTGTACTGCCCGCCCGGCGACTTCTTCATCGACCCCTGGCGCCCGGTCGAGCGCGCGGTGATCACGCATGCGCACGGCGACCATGCGCGGCGCGGGCATGCGCACTACCTGGCGTCGGCACCGTCCGAGGGCGTGCTGCGCGCGCGGCTCRGCGACGACATCACGCTGCAGACGCTCGCCTACGGYGAGGCGATCGAGCACCACGGCGTGCGGCTGTCGCTGCACCCTGCCGGCCACGTGCTCGGCTCGGCGCAGGTGCGGCTGGAACACGGCGGCCGCGTGTGGGTCGCGTCGGGCGACTACTTCGTCAGCGGCGCAGGCGACGACAACGCCACCTGCACGCCGTTCGAGCCGGTGCGCTGCGACTGCTTCATCACCGAATCGACCTTCGGCCTGCCGATCTACCGCTGGCAACCGCAGCGCGAGGTGTTCGCCGACATCGACGCCTGGTGGCGTGCCAATGCCGAGGCCGGCCGCGCGAGCCTGCTGATGGCCTACAGCTTCGGCAAGGCGCAGCGGCTGCTGGCGGGGGTCGATGCGTCGATCGGGACTATCGTCGTGCATGGCGCGGTCGAGCCGCTGAACCAGGCCTACCGCGCGGCCGGCGTGGCCTTGCCGCCGACGCAACTGGTGACCGAGGTCGCCGACAAGGCCAGCCTCGCACGTGCGCTGGTGATCGCGCCGCCGTCGGTTCAGGGCTCGCCGTGGACGCGCCGCTTCGGCGAGCACGGCGATGCGTTCGCGAGCGGCTGGATGCAGCTGCGCGGCACGCGCCGCCGGCGCTCGATCGACCGCGGTTTCGTGCTGAGCGACCATGCCGACTGGCCGGGGTTGCAGCGCGCGATCGCCGCGACCGGTGCGAGCCGCGTGATCGTCACCCACGGCTACGAGGCGGTGATGGTGCGCTGGCTGCAGGAGCAGGGGCTGCAGGCCGGTGCGTTCCACACCGAGTATGACGACGAGCGCAGCGATGCCGCCGACCCGGGTGCGCAGGCCGATCCGGAGCCTGCCGCATGAAGCGCTTCTCGCGCCTCTTCGCGGAGCTCGATGCCACCACGGCCACCTCAGCCAAGGTGGCGGCGCTGCAAAGCTACTTCACCGAAGCCGCGCCGGGTGACGCGGCCTGGGCGGTGTACTTCCTGTCCGGCGGCAAGCCGCGGCAGGTGGTGCCGACCGCGACGCTGCGCACGCTGGCCTGCGAGCGCGCCGGCATCAGCGACTGGCTGTTCGAGGAGTGCTACCAGGCGGTCGGCGACCTCGCGGAGACGATCGCGCTGGTGCTGCCGGCGCCGCAGCACGCGAGCGATGTCGGGCTGGCCGAGTGGGTCGAGCAGCGCCTGCTGCCGTTGCGCGGGCTCTCGCCGGCCGAGCAGGCGGCACGCATCGCCGGCTACTGGGACGAACTCGACGCGACCGGACGCTTCCTGCTCACCAAGCTGATCGGCGGCGGCTTCCGCGTCGGCGTCAGCAAGCTGCTGGTGCAGCGCGCACTCGCCGCGCACGCCGGGCTCGACGCGAAGCTGCTCGCGCAGCGCATGATGGGCTGGACCGATGCGAAGCAGACGCCCGATGCGGCGCGCTTCGCGGCGCTGGTCGCGGGGGAGGGCGAAGGGGCCGCGCCGCTCGGCCAGCCGTATCCGTTCTTCCTCGCGCATGCCGTCGAGGGGCTGCCGCCCGAGTTCGACACGCGGCTCGGTGCGCCGGGCGACTGGCTGGTCGAATGGAAGTACGACGGCATCCGGGCGCAGATCGTGCGGCGCGGCGGCGAGACCTGGATCTGGTCGCGCGGCGAAGAGCTCGTCACCGAGCGTTTTCCCGAGGTCGTGGCGCTGGCCCGCGAGTGGCCCGACGGCACGGTGCTCGACGGCGAGATCCTGGTCTGGAAGGGCGACACGCCCGCGCCGTTCAACCTGCTGCAGCAGCGCATCGCGCGCAAGACGCTGACCAAGCGCGTGCTGGCCGATGCGCCGGCCAGCTTCATCGCGTATGACCTGCTCGAGTGGGAGAGCGTCGACCTGCGCAGCAAGCCGCAGCGCGAGCGGCGTGCATTGCTCGAAGCTGCGTCCGCAGGGCGAACGATGCGGGTGTCACCCGTCGAGCAGCGCGACAGCTGGGCGGCGCTGGCCGCGCTGCGCGAGGAATCGCGGGCGCGGGGCGTCGAGGGCTTCATGCTCAAGCATGCCGAGGCGCAGTACGGCAGCGGCCGGCGCAAGCAGGAGGGGCTGGCGGGCGGCACCTGGCTGAAGTGGAAGATCGACCCGCTGAGCGTCGACGCGGTGCTGGTCTACGCCCAGGCCGGGCATGGGCGGCGCGCGAGTATCTACACCGACTACACCTTCGCGGTGTGGAGCCGCCCGCCGGCCGATGCGGCCGAGGCGCAGGCGGTGGTCGAGGCGATCGCCCGGCGCGAGCCGGCGCAGGCCGGCGCGCTGCAGCTGGTGACTTTCGCGAAGGCCTATTCGGGTTTGAGCGATGGCGAATTCGCCGAGGTTGACCGCATCATCCGACAGACGACCCTCGAGAAGTTCGGGCCGGTGCGCAGCGTGCGGCCCACGCTGGTGTTCGAGCTCGGCTTCGAGGGCATCAACGCGAGCCCGCGCCACAAGAGCGGAATCGCCGTGCGGTTTCCACGCATGCTGCGGATCCGCAGCGACAAGCCTTTGCATGAGGCCGACAGCCTCGCTACGCTGCAGGCACTGATGGATGATGGCGAACAAAGAGAGAGGGAGCCTTCGCATGACAGTGACAGCTGACGCATCCTACGACTGCGACCTGTTCGTGATCGGCGCCGGCAGCGGCGGCGTGCGGGCGAGCCGCATGGCCTCGCAGCTCGGCGCGAAGGTGATCCTGGCCGAGGGCAGCGCGCTCGGCGGCACCTGCGTGAACCTCGGCTGCATCCCGAAGAAGCTGTACAGCTACGCGGCGCACTACCACGAGGCCTTCGCGCAGGCGCGCGGCTTTGGCTGGACGCTGGCCGAGCCCGAGTTCGACTGGGACGTGCTGAAGGCGCGGCGTGGTGCCGAGATCGCGCGGCTGAACGGCGTGTATGCCGAGCTGCTGCGCGGCGCCAACGTGCAGCTGGTGCGCGGCTGGGCCAAGCTGCTCGATGCCCACACGGTGGCGGTGAAGACGACGACGCACGAGCAGCGCTTCACCGCGCGGCACATCCTGCTGGCCACCGGCGGCGAGCCGCTGCGCATCGAGGGCCCGGGCGCGCAATGGGCGATGAGCTCCGACGACATGTTCGACCTGTCGCCGTTCCCGAAGCGGCTGGTGGTGGTGGGCGGCGGCTACATCGCCTGCGAGTTCGCATCGATCTTCCACGGGCTGGGCTCGAAGGTGACGCTGCTGCACCGCGGGCCGCAGCTGCTGCGCGGCTTCGATGGCGAGATGGCGCGCTTCGTCACCGCCGAGATGCGCAAGAAGGGCATCGACATCCGGCTCGAGTCGCGCATCGCCGCGGTGGAGCGGCGTGGCGAGGTGCAGCGCCTGCAGCTCGCCGACGACAGCGTGCTCGAGGCCGACACCGTGCTGCACGCCACCGGGCGGCGCGCGCGCAGCCGCGGCCTGGGGCTGGCCGAGGTGGGCGTGAAGGTCAACGAGGACGGCACGGTGCCGGTGGACGAGGGCTTCACGACCAACGTGCCGTCGGTGCATGCGCTGGGCGACCTGGTCGGCCACAAGGCGTTGACGCCGGTGGCGCTGGCCGAGGCGATGGTGCTGATCGACCGGCTGTTCGGCGAGGGCCGCCGGCCGGCGCTCGACTACGCGACGGTGCCGACCGCGATCTTCACGCACCCGCAGGCCGCGACGGTGGGGCTGAGCGAAGAGGTGGCGCGCACGCGGCACGGCGTGCTGCGCATCTACCGCAGCGAGTTCAAGCCGCTGCAGCACACGCTGAGCGGCAGCACCGAGCGCACGCTGCTGAAGCTGGTGGTCGACGATGCGAGCGACCGGCTGCTGGGCGCGCACATGGTGGGCGGCGATGCCGGCGAGGTGCTGCAGGGCTTCGCGGTCGCGGTGCAGGCGGGGCTGACGAAGGCGCAGCTCGACCGCACGATCGGCATCCACCCGACGGTGGCGGAGGAGTTCGTGACGATGCGGGTGGCGGCGTCGCGGGGGTGATCGCACGACGTCGGGCATCCGGGCCCGACGACGGACAATGCGGGGTTTCGCCCCGCCTGCGACCCCATGTCCCTGACCGCGCTCTGCCTCGTCCTGATCGCCGCCCTGCTGCACGCCGCCTGGAACCTGGTCGCCAAGAAGGCCGGCGGCGACAGCCGCTTCGCACTGCTGTGCAGCCTGATGATCCTGGTGCTGTGGGCGCCGGTCGGCATCTGGGCCGCCTGGGATGCGGTGCCGCTGTGGGGCTGGAAGGAATGGGCGCTGATCTTCGCGAGCGGCATCGCGCACCTCGTCTACTTCAACGTGCTGCTGCGCGGCTATGCGGCGAGCGACCTGACGGTGGTGTACCCGGTGGCGCGCGGCACCGGGCCGCTGATCAGCTCGTTCGGCGCGCTGCTGCTGCTCGACGAGCACATGAGCCTGGGCGGCGTGCTGGGCGTGTTCGCGGTCACCGGCGGCGTGTTCCTGATCGCCGGCGGCCCGTCGCTGTGGGCGCGCGCGCACGACCCGGTGCAGCGCCAGCGCGTGATGGCGGGCCTGGGCTACGGCGCGGCCACCGGCTGCATGATCGCGCTGTACACGCTGATCGACGGCTACTCGGTGAAGGTGATGCTGATCTCGCCGATCCTGATCGACTACTTCGGGAACCTCGCGCGGGTGCCGTTCATGCTGCCCGGCGCGCTGCGGCGGCCCGAGGCCTTCATGGAATCGGCGCGTGCGCTGTGGCGCCACGCGCTCGTGCTGGCGGTGGTCAGCCCGTTCGGCTACATCCTGGTGCTGTATGCGGCGCGGCTGGCGCCGCTGTCGCATGTGGCGCCGGCGCGCGAGGTGTCGATGCTGTTCGCCGCGCTGCTCGGCGGGCGGCTGCTGGGCGAGGGCGAGCGCGGGACGCGCATCGCGGGGGCGGCGTGCATTGCCGCCGGGGTGGTGGGGTTGGCGACGGGGTGAGC
>NZ_JBFUFP010000261.1:0-6064 GCF_056403375.1 Rhizobacter sp. P2_H2 | reverse complement strand
GCGCCCGGGCGTGCCGACGACGATGTGCGCACCGTGCTCCAGGCTCGCGATCTGCGGGCGCATCGTCGCGCCGCCGCACAGCGTCAGCGTCTTCACGTTGTCCTCGGCGCGCGCGAGGCGCCGGATCTCCTGCGTGACCTGGTCGGCCAGCTCGCGCGTCGGGCACAGCACCAGCGCCTGCACCTCGAAGCGCTTCACGTCGAGGCGCGCCAGCAGCGCGAGCGCGAACGCGGCGGTCTTGCCGCTGCCGGTCTTGGCCTGCGCGATCAGGTCGTGGCCGGACAGCGCGATCGGCAGGCTGGCGGCCTGGATCGGCGTCATCGTCTCGTAGCCGAGGCGGGACAGGTTCTCGAGGGTCGCGGCGGAGAGCGGCAGCTGGCTGAATGCGGCGGAGAGCGAGGGCGGGGGCGCTTGGGTCATGCGCCCGATTATCGGTGCGCGCCTTCGAAGGGCGTTCAGCGGGCAGCCGCACGGGCCAGCACGCGGCTCGCGGCCGATGCCGCCGACAGCCGCTGCGTCAGGTACTCGGCCAGCCGCACGTGCTGGCTGAACACCACGTTGAAGCGCAGGTGCGGGTCGCCGGCGTTGTCGGCCATGAAGGTGGCGCCGCGCACCAGCAGGATGCCGTTGCGGTAGGCATCCTTCACCAGTTCGTCGATGTCGATGCCGTGCGGCACCGTGCCCCACAGGAACAGGCCGCCCTCGCCGGGGTGGTCGAGCAGCACGCCGGCCTGCCTCAGCTGGCGGGTCGCCAGGCCGCGCGCGGTGCCGAGCTTCTGCTGCAGCCGGTCGACGTGCTTGCGGAAGCGCCCGGTCGACAGCAGCTCGAGCAGCACGTGCTCGTTCAGCGAGGCGGTGGTCAGCACCGAGAGGATCTTCTCGCGCAGCAGCGGCTTCAGCCACTGCGGCTCGGCCGCGATGTAGCCCAGGCGCAGCGCCGGGCTCAGCGCCTTGCAGAAGCTGGAGTAGTAGATGACGTTGCGCAGCTCCGACAGCTGCGCGAGGCGCGTCGGGTGGCCGGGGTGGAAGTGGCTCTGCACGTCGTCCTCGGCCAGCAGGAAGCCGTGCCGGTCGGCCAGCCCGAGGATGCGGTGCAGGTTGGCCGCGCTGCTGCTCCAGCCGGTCGGGTTGTGCAGCACGCTCTGAACGAAGAACATGCGCGGCCGGTGCGCGGTGCAGGCGGCCTCGATCTGCGCCAGGTCGGGGCCGTCGTGGCGCCGCGCGATCGGCAGGATGCGCACGCCCATCTGCCGCAGCCGGTCGAACAGCAGGTGGTAGCCGGGGTTGTCGACCATCACCGCATCGCCCGCCTGCAGGAAGGCGCGGCAGATCAGGTCGATCGCGTGGGTGCCGCCGTAGGTGGTCAGGATGCGGTTCGCATCGGCCGCGATGCCCTGGCCGCGCATCAGCGTGGCAATGCGCTCGCGCAGCTCGGGCAGCCCCTGCGGCGGGCAGCGCGCTGCCATGCCGCCGTTGGCGCGCGCCAGGCCGCGCTGCACGACGATGGCGGGGATGGCGTCTTCCAGCCACGACACCGGCAGCGAACCGGCGCTCACCGGCAGCACGCCGGCGCGCTGGTCGTGGGCCTGCTGCACGAGCCAGACGGCGTCCTGCTCCTCGCCGGCTTCGAGCATGGCATCGAGCACCGGGGGCGCCGCCGTCTCGCAGACGAAGAAGCCGGCCGTGCCGCGCGACTCGACGACGGCCGCCGCGACCAGCCGGTCGTAGGCGGTGACCACGGTGTTCGGGCTCACGCCGAGCTGCCGCGCCAGCGTGCGGATCGACGGCAGCTTCGCGCCGGCCGACAGGCGCCCGCCCTCGACGAGCGCACGCAGCCGGGTCTCGATCTGGTCGGCGAGCGGCGCGGGGGAGTCGCGGTCGAGGGAGAACATGTTCAGCGGGTCAGCAACAGCACGGCCAGCACGGCCAGCGATCCCGCCATGATGGCATTGAATGCCTCGCGCCAGCCGGGGCGCGTCAGCACCCGGCGCAGCCCGGCGCCGAACAGCGTCCACATCGAGATGCACGGGAAGTTGGTGGCCAGCGTGATCGCCAGCACCAGCAGCGCGGCCACGCCGGTCGGCATGCCCGCCGGCATGAAGACCGTCGCGACGGTGACCGACTTGAGCCAGGTCTTCGGGTTGACGAACTGGAACGCGGCGGCCTCGAAGAAGCCGACCGGTTGCGCGAGCTCGGTGCCGAACACCACCGGCGTCGTCAGCTTCCACGCCATCCACAGCAGGAACAGCGCGCCGGCGATGCGCAGCACGTCGTGGACGGCCGGGTGGTCCGCCAGCAGCGTGCCGAGCCCCAGGCAGGCCAGCCAGGTCTGCACGCCGCCGCCGATGCTGACGCCGAGCAGGTGCGGCAGGCTGCGCCGGTAGCCGAAGTTCGCGCCCGAGGTGGTCAGCAGGATGTTGTTCGGACCGGGCGTCGCCGACATCAGCAGCGAGTAGCTCAGCAGGGGCAGCAGGTCGTTCATCGCGTCTCCTTCACGGTGGAGACGAGCTTGGGGGCGCCGCCGCGGCGCGTGAAGCTACAGGGCAGGGGGCTGTGCCGAGGCACTGTATCAATCGCTGCGGGGGCACAGTCACGGCGCGCGCAGGCTGGGCTACGCTCGATGCACCCTCCGCTTTTTCCGGACCCCGACGATGGACCTGCCGATCTCCTGGCGCGATGTCGACATCGCTGCCGCCCACCTCGAAGGAGTGGCCCACCGCACGCCGGTCGCCACCTCGCGCACCGCGAACCAGCGCACCGGCGCGCAGGTGTTCTTCAAGTGCGAGAACCTGCAGCGCATGGGCGCGTTCAAGTTCCGCGGCGCCTACAACGCGCTGGTGCAGCTCGACGCCGCGCAGCGCCGCCGCGGCGTGATCGCCTGGTCGTCGGGCAACCATGGGCAGGCGATCGCGCTGTGCGCCAGCCTGCTGGGCATGCCGGCGGTGGTCGTGATGCCGCAGGACGCACCCGCCCTCAAGATCGCCGCGACCCGCGGCTATGGCGCCGAGGTCGTGCTGTACGACCGCTACCGCGACGACCGCGAGGCGATCGGCCAGCGGCTCGCCGCCGAGCGCGGCCTGACGCTGGTTCCGCCGTACGACCATCCGCTGGTGATGGCGGGGCAGGGCACGGCCACGAAGGAGCTGATCGAGGAGGTCGGTCCGCTCGATGCGCTGTTCGTCTGCACCGGCGGCGGCGGGCTGCTGAGCGGCAGCGCGACGGCGGCCAACCACCTGTCGCCCGACTGCGCGGTGTATGGCGTCGAGCCGGAGGCCGGCAACGATGTGCAGCAGTCGTTCCGGCGCGGCGAACGCGTCAGCATCCCGGTGCCGCAGACCATTGCCGATGCGGCGCAGACGCAGCTGGTGGGTGCGCTGACCTTTCCGGTGATCCAGCACCGCGTGCGCGACATCCTTACCGTCAGCGATGCGCAGCTGGCGCGCACGATGCGGTTCATCGGCGAGCGCATGAAGCTGGTCGTGGAGCCGACCGGCTGCCTGGGGGCGGCGGCGGTGCTCGAGGGGGTGCTGCCGCTGGCCGGCCTGCGTGGCCTGCGTGTTGGGGTGATCCTGAGCGGCGGCAACATCGACCTCGGGCGCTATGGCGAGCTGGTGGCTGCGGCATGAGTGCAGACCGGCCGGTGCAGACGTGGCAGGGCAGTTGCCATTGCGGGGCGGTGCGCTTCGCGATCAAGACCGACTTTCCCRAGCTGACCACCTGCGACTGCTCGATCTGCCGGCGCAAGAACGCGCTGATGGTGAAGGTGCACGAGAGCCTGTTCACGCTGCTCGCCGGCGAGGCGTCGCTCAGCGAGTACCGGTTCCACACCCACACCGCGCGGCATTTCTTCTGCAGCACCTGCGGCATCTACCCGTTCCATCGCAAGCGCGTGACGCCCGATTTCGTCGGCGTCAACGTGTTCTGCCTGGAGGGGTTCGATCCGGCCGGCATTCCGGTGCGGGCGACGGTCGGCGCGGCGATGGTTTGAACCCGTTGCCTGGAATCGCTCAAGTCGGCGCAGGAACGGCCGATATCGCCGCAAGCGAGGTCCTGCCATGTCCAACACCTTCTCCATCGGCCTGTCCGGCCTGTACGCCGCCCAGCTGCGGCTCGACAGCGCCGCCCACAACGTCGCCAATGCGCAGACCCCGGGTTTTCGGCGCCAGCAGGTCGTCCAGCAGGCGCAGCCTGAAGGCGGCGTGCAGGCCGAGATCGCTGCGCAACGGCAGACCGGCGGTTCGCTGGAGGCCGATGCCGTCGAGCAGATGTCGGCCAGCTACACCTATCAGGCCAACCTGCGCACCGTGAAGGTGCAGGACGAGGTGCTGGGGTCATTGTTGGACGCCGTGGCGTAACGTGACGACATATATCTCGTACTTGCCTTTGCGGTTCTTAACGTCAACCAATCGTCAACAAAGCCCGTTGTGGACACAAGCCGGGCAACAGCCGGGCCAGCTTCAGGAAGTCGAGCAGAACGACTTCCATCCAATTCGGGATACACCATGACCAAGTCTCTGATCGTTGCCGCCGTCCTGTCCGCTTTCGCCGTGGGTTCGTTCGCCCAAGCCGCTGCCACGGCCGATGCCGCTTCGGCTCCCGCCAAGAAGGCCGCTGCCCACAAGAAGCACAAGGCTGACAAGAAGAAGGCCGAAGGCGCTGCTCCGGCTGCTTCGGCTGCCAAGTAATCAGGCCCGGCCTGAGACGAAGAAGCCGGGCTTGCCCGGCTTTTTTTCGTCTGGCCATCGCGATCTTCGGTCGGCGGCGGATGCCGGCGGTCGCGACGGCCTAGTCTGGATTGGAAGGTTGTCAGGCAATGGCTGCTCTCCCTGTCGGACGGACCCTTCGCACTGACACGGGGATTGGAGTTTTTCTGACCCCCTGCAACGAGGGGCCCTGACAGCGCAGTCGCCGGGCAGCGCCTAATCTTCAGTCATCGAGTTTGGGCTTGTTGAGGTCGACGACCACTCCCAGGCAAGGTGCTCCACGGAGGCTGACATGAGCTCTACTTCGCAAATCGCACGCTACGAAATCCGGTTCCAGTCGCTGTTCAACGAAGGCCGGGCCCTGGCCTTTCCTTGCGATGCCGAGGGGCATGTGCAGATGGACGCACTCAGCGACCGCGCCCGCACCAACTACCTGTATGCCCGAGCCGTCGTCGGTCGCGAGTACGCGACGCCGGCCGTGATGCGCAGCGACCTGCACTGAACGCCAGTGAGCATCGCCGCCCGGCGCAGGCCGCGGTGGCTCACTTGCCGGCGATGCCCAGCAGTTCCACCTCGAACTGCAAGGTGGCATTCGGCGGGATGACACCCCCGGCGCCAGCCTCCCCGTAGGCGATGGCCGGCGGACACACCAGCAGCGCCTTGCCGCCCACCTTCATGCGCTGCACGCCTTCCGTCCAGCACTTGATCACCCGGTTCAACGGGAACTCCGCCGGCTCCTTGCGAGCGTAGGAACTGTCGAATTCCTTCCCGTCGGCGAACGTGCCGCGGTAGTGGACGCGGACACGGTCCGTGGCCGCCGGGCTCGGTCCCGACCCCTCCTTCAGCGAGCGATACACGAGGCCGGTCGGCGTGACCAGCGCGCCCTGCGCCTTCGCCGCGCTGGCCGCCAGGTCGGCCTGTGCAAAAGTGGACAGGCTGATCAGGCAGGCCGTGAGGCCGATCAATGGTGTCTTCAAACYGTGACTCCCGAGGTCAATGAGGGACGGCCATCATCGCCGAATGGCGGCATGGGCCGGGAACATCGATGCACGGCGACGCACTTGGAACACAGGCTTACGACTCGTGTTGGGTCGTGTCCTTTTCAACGGGACCGACGAGAGTCCCTGTCTATAGGGTGGGTACGTGGCGATGTGCCACGCCACACAGGGGTATCCCAACCTCCTGTCCGACCATGACGACAAGCCACCTCACTTTCAGCGTTTCACTCGCCGCCACGGCTGCTGACCTGCAGGATGTCTGCGGCGTCCGTGCCTGCGCCTATGGGCATCATCTGCCCGACATGCAGGAAACCCTGGCCGTCCCCGATGCCGTGGACGGCCGGCGCGGCACGGCCATCCTGG
>NZ_JBFUFP010000260.1:0-6071 GCF_056403375.1 Rhizobacter sp. P2_H2 | reverse complement strand
GGGCGACGAGCGCGGCTGCGTCGAGACGGCGCTGCTGCGGCGCGCGCTCGGCAACCTGCTGCAGAACGCGATCGAGCATTCGAAGCACGGCGACGAGATCGTCGTCGAGATCGCGCGCCTGCTCGACGCGCCGGAGCAGATCCGCGTGGCGGTCAGCAACCCCGGCGGCCCGATCGACGAGCAGCACCTCACGCACCTGTTCGACCGCTTCTACCGCGTCGACAGCGCGCGCCGCAATCCGGGTGGCAACCACGGGCTGGGCCTCGCGATCGTCAAGGCGATCGCGCTGATGCACCGCGGCTCGGTGTTCGCGCGCTCGCAGGCCGGGCGCAACACCTTCGGGTTCACGCTGACGGCCACATGACCGCCACCTGACAAAAACGTCATCTGCGCGACAGGGTCCTGTGCGGGGCCGATTTCTAAGATGCCTTCACTCCCAACCCATTCGTGAAAGGTACCGAGATCATGAAAGCAACCCTCGCACTGAGCATCGCCGCCCTGGGCCTCACCGTGCTGTCGCAAGCCGCGCGCGCCGACACCGACACCGCCGCCGATCGGGCCTACAACACGCCGTCGACGCTGACGCGCGCCGAAGTGCAGGCCGACCTGGCGCTGTGGCAGCGTGCCGGCCTGGAAGCCGCCGCCGGCCGCGAAAGCTTCGACCCGACGCGTCCCGACATCGCCAGCCGCCTGGCGCAGTACAAGCAATGGCGCAGCGGCGCGGAATACCGCACCGAACTGGCCCGCCTGCAGGACAAGTCGATGACGGCGCAAGCCCCGTCGGCCCGCACGGCCAACTGAGCTCCGCCCACCGGGCCGCGCTGTTCGTCAGGCCGCGAGGCTTGGCACCGGGCGGCAGGCCGAGGCCAGCGCGACCAGGTTCGGGTCGCGCTGCCTCGCCCGCAGGTAGTTGAGCCCGATGCGCTGGCGCACCTGGTAGCGCGACTGCAGCGGGATCAGTTCCACCTTGCCGCCGAGCACGTCGCGCACGCGGCCCGGCAGCAGCGTGCAGCCGAGGCCCCCGCCGACCAGGTTGATCAGCGTGAAGATGTCGCCGACCTCCATCGCGAGCTTCGGCACGAAACCGGCGTTGCGGAACGCGGCGTCGAAGCCGTCGCGCGTGACGAAGCCTTTGCGCAGCGTGATGAGGCGCTCATTGGCGCAGGCTTGCAGGTCGACCGCGCCGAGGCGGGCATGGCGCGAGCCGATCGGCGCCGCGAAATACATCGGGTCTTCGAACAGCGCGAGCGATTCGATGTCCGGCTCGGCCGGCGGGATCGCCATCAGCGCGGCATCCGTGGTGCCCGCGCGCAGTTGCGCAAGCAGCTCGGCATTCGAGCCCATCACCAGTTCGGCCTGCAAGTCCGGGCGCAGTTGCCGCATGTCGGCGACGAGCCGCGGCACTGTCTCGACCCCCAGCGAAAAGAGCGAGCCGATGCGGATGCGTGCGCCTGACCAGCCACCGGCCGCCCGCGCGGCCTGCACGCCGTCGTCGATCAGCTTCAGCGCGCTGCGCGCCGCATCGGCCAGCACGCGGGCCGCCTCGGTGGGCAGCAGATCACGGCCCTCGTGGCGGAACAGCGCGCAGTCGAGCGCGTCTTCCAGCGAGTGCAGCGCGCGGTGCACGCTGACCGTGCTCACATCCAGTTGCTCGGCGGCGCGCCGCAGGTTGCTGCTCTCCATGTAGGCGAGCAGCATCTCCAGCTTGCGCAGCGTGATCTCTTCCATCAGTGCCATGGCACGGTCCTCCCTGTGTTTTCGATGGATGCTAGCGGCGGCGACCCGCCGAGGTTGCTACGCAATGTTCCGTTCGTTGCAAGGCGCGCGCGGTGTGGGCCGCGGCGGCGCAAAGACGCCCTCGCAGTGCGGTGGGTAGACGAAAACGGGCAGGTTCAGCAGGTCGTCGGTCCAGCCTGTCCGGTTGCGGGCACGCAGGTGCGGTCGGCGGCCGCGGGAKCGCTCGACGGCCACCTCGCGACGGCGACAGGAGATCGGGTCGATGAAGTAGAGGCGCTGCGCGCCGGCTTCGATCAGCTCGATGGCGGCGGCCACGGGCAGCTGCCACATCAGCGAGCCGACGCGGGTGAACATCAGGCCGACGTGGGTGATCGCGCGGTGCGTGGGGTGGGAATGCCCTCCTCGTGCAAGCCCTCGGCGTCGTTCTGAAGGAACGTCGCCAGGAGCTGGGCATGACGCAGGAGGACCTGGCCGGCGAGGCGGAACTGGACCGCGCGTTCATCACGATGATGTGGTGCAGCGATCCGACAACCTCGCCCTTCCAAGCGTTACACCTCGCCGGTCAACACACCAGCCACCCGAGCCGTTGGATGTCCCATCAACGACTCCGGATGCGCCCATGCACCCCGTCACCCGAATCCTGTCGCGGCTCGCCGCCGCGGCCTGCCTGGCCTTCGCCCTCACCGCCTGCGGTGGCGGTGGCGACGACGGCAGCGTCACGTTCGACATCGGCGTCATCGTCGCGGGCCAGCCGCTCAGCAGCGGGTACATCCACTCCGGCTCGTCGCAGAGCATCTCGGTCTGGGCCGGTGATTCGCTGCAGCTCGATGCCAGCGAGCCGGTCGTGTGGTCGCTGCAGGTCGCGGGCACCTCGGTCAGCGGCAGCGGCACCACGGTGTACTACGGCGGCATCGGCGTCACCATCGACACGATCAGCGCATCACGCATCCTCGTCGACACCTTCGACACCAGTGCCTTCAGCACGCCGGTCGCACTGACCTTCACCGCAACCTCCACCTACGACGCAGCCGTCGTGGCCACGGTGACGGTGTACGTCTACTACTGAGCAAGCTCACCGACACCTGATCGTCGAGGCCCCGCGCTCAGGTCACCATCAGCGACGTCGTCCCCGACTGCCCCGGCTGGTACAGCCGCAGGCGCACGTGGTACGTGCGGCCCTTGAAGAGCTTGTACGTGATGCTCGCGTTGCGGTCTTCGCCGCTGTCGTCGTCGGCGGCCAGGAAGCTCGGCTTGCCGCCGATCTCCTCGAACAGCGCGAGCAAGGTGTCGGTCGCGCCCTTGGTCGCGATGGTGTACTTGCGCGACACCGTCGGCTTGAAGGTGCAATCGATCTGCTGGCCGGCCGCCAGGTCGGCAGCGATCGACTGGAACGGCTGCAGCACCGTCGGCACCGGCGCATTGCCGGGGTACCACTTCACGACCCAGGCCTTGTCGGCACTCGACAGCGTGCCCGGCGGCACCAGGCCCTCCAGGTCGTACTTCTGCGGCTCGTCGATCAGGCCGGGCTCGAACTCGTACTCCATGATCGAATCGGGATCCCAGGCCGAGCCCTGCACCTGCTGCGTGTCGAGCTTCTCGAGGATGTTGTGGAAGGTCGTCGCGCGCGACCAGTTGTTCGGCGGTGCCGCCAGCGAGGCATACACCGCTTCCTCGTGCCACCTGATCCCGGCGAACGGGTTCTGGTGTTCGTGCTCCATGCCGAACACGTGGCCGAGCTCATGCAATGCCGTGCCCCTGCCGTACGGCGTCGTGAGGTCCCAGCCGTAGACGGTGGTCGGCTCGGTGAGCGGGATCTTCAGGACGTCGCGGCCCACCGCCGATGCGGAAATGCCGTCGGCCAGCGAGTAGCCGATGCGCACCTCCGCCTCGCTCAGCGAATCGACCTCGACGAACTCCAGGCCGATGCCGACCGCCTTCCAGGTGTCGAAGGCGGGACGCACCGCATCGGCCTGCGACTTCGGCACCGCATAGTGCGACCCGCCGCTGAAGAAGCAATAGTGCAGCACCGTGCGGTTCGCCCACTTCGAGCGACCGGACAGGATCGCCGCGGCACGCCGCGGATCGGCCATCACCGCATCGGACAACTTCGGCCTGGGCCGCGGCGGCGTGCTGCACAAGGGCTTGGCCATCGGCTTGCCGTGAGACGTCGATCCACCACCATGACTGCTGCGTGACGTGCCCATGCGAATCTCCTGGATGCTGCCGGTAGGAGCCTCCACAGATTAGTCAGCACACGCCTGCACTTCCATCATCAACCGAGAGGAGCGAGCGACCGTCGGTCGGGCGCCGGCCACGCCGCTGCGCAGTTGGTGACGCGCTTCACGCCGTGTGCCGCTTGTCGATCAAGCCGCAGGCCGAAACGGCCGATATGTCCGCAGCCCCCGTCCATTCCCGGACGCGGGCACCTGTGCACACAAGGGAAGCGGCGATGACACGGATCAGGCAGTTGTTGATCGGCACCGCCATCGGCGTGCTGGCCGCGTGCGGCGGCTCGGGTGGGGGTGGCAGCGGCAGCACCACGACCGCGATGACCGGCAACTCGATCGGCAACGCACCCGCGACGAGCACCGTGTCGGGCGTGGTGGCCGACAAGCACGGCGTGGCGATCCAGGGCGTGCTGGTCACCGTGTTCCATCACAACGACCACACGACCCGCACCGCCACCACCGGCGTCGACGGCCGCTATGCGATCACCGGGCTGAGCGCCGGCGTCAATGCGGACTACGCGGTCTACGCGCAGCAGGCCGGGCTCGCCTTCTACCCGTCGATCGGCGACGCGGCCGGCTCGGTCACGAAGATGGATTTCAACGGGCTCTACCGCACCGTGATCCGCTTCGCGACACTGCCGACGCACGATGTCGCGAACGCGGACTTCACAGCCTCGCGCGCGGGCGACCGGATGGCGAGCCTGCCGCGCACCGGGCAGTCAACGAGCTTCGCGGCCGGCGATGACGGCGCGCTCGCGCATGGCGTCGCGTGGCCCGGCACCCGGTTCATCGACAACGCCGACGGCACCGTCACCGATGCGCTGACCGGCCTGGTGTGGCTGAAGAACGCCGGCTGCTTCAACGCGACCGACTGGCCGACCGCACTCGCCGCGGCCGCGCAACTGGCCAGCGGCGCCTGCGGCCTGAGCGACGGCTCGGCCGCAGGGCAATGGCGCATGCCGAACGCGAACGAGCTGGAGAGCCTGGTCGACGTGTCGCAGGCCGGCCCGGCGGTGGCGAGCGGCCATCCGTTCACCGGCATCGCCGTTGCCAACGCGTACTGGAGCTCGACCACCTACATGGCGTTGACGAGCAGCGCGATGGCCATCCGCTTCAGCGACGGGCGCTGGATCAACGGCGCGAATGCAGCCGATGGCGGCATGAGCAACGTGAAGGCCGGTTCGGTGAACTCGCTGTGGGCGGTGCGCTCCGGCGCCGCCGGCGCCGTGCAGCTGCTGGCCACCGGCGTGTACGCCGGCATCGGCGGCGGCTCGTTCGGCACCGCCGACGACGCCGCCCTGCAGGCCGGCGCGCCCCTCACCTCGCCGCGCTTCATCGACAACGGCGACGGCACGCTGGCCGACACGGTGACGGGCCTCACCTGGCTGAAGAAGGCCGATTGCATCCAGCAGCCCTGGTCGGGCGCACTGGCGGCGGTGAACGCGCTCGCGAGCGGCCAATGCGGCCTCGCCGACGGATCGGTCGCCGGACAGTGGCGCCTGCCCAACCGCGCCGAGATGCTGAGCCTGTCGGACCGCGCGCCGACCTTCCCGCAGGCCTCGTACCTGAATGGCCAGTACCAGGCCGGCTCGGCGGTCACCGGCCCCGCGGTGTTCGACAACTTCATCGTCTCGGATTACTACTGGTCGTCGACCACGAGCGCCGCCGACAGCAGCGAAGCCTGGGCCGTCTACAGCTGCGACTTCGGCGTGTACAACGTCGCGAAGTCCGAGCTGCGCTACGCACTCGCCGTGAGGTAGTGCCCCGATATAGTCCTCTGCTGTACGCAGCAGACAGGAAGGACGCGGGGCATGCGCCGATTCGAGCTGGTCGAGGGAACATCGAGCAAGTTCTGGGAGGTGGCCGTGGCCGGCAGCGACGTGACGGTGCGCTTCGGCCGCATCGGCACCAACGGCCAGACCAAGACCAAATCGTTCGCGAGCGCCGCGGCAGCGCAGACCGAGCACGATGCGCTGGTGAAGGAGAAGACCGGCAAGGGCTATCGCGAGGCCGGCGTGGCCGCGGGGGCGACGCTGGCAGCGGTCGCGGCAGCCGCTGCGGCGCCTGCGGCACCGAAGGCCGCCGTGGCAGCGACACTCCCCGTCG
>NZ_JBFUFP010000259.1:0-6072 GCF_056403375.1 Rhizobacter sp. P2_H2 | reverse complement strand
CTGTGGGGCATCGGCTACACCGAACTGGTCGCCGGCAAGGACGTGAAGGTCGGCTACCTGCACGACAGCCGCGCCCGCACGCTGACCGAAGCCATCGTGTGGCACGGCGGTGAAGGCAAGGCCAGCCGCGATCGCTTCATCGCGCTGAGCAAGACCGACCGGGAAGCCCTGCTGGCCTTCCTSGGTTCGCTGTRACGCGAGCCGGCGCCGGGGCGGATCCAGCCCGGCACGGCCCATCAGGCCGCCCTTCGGGGCGGCCTCTTTCATGGGGTGGTCACTTTCCGCAGCGGTGCAGTTTCCGGTAAGGTTCACGGCCATGAACGCACCTGTCCTGCTGGCCGGCGGCAATCCGCAGATCCCGAAGGGAGAGGGCGATGCCCCCGTGCAGGCCTTCATCGCCGCGATGCCGGGTTGGAAGCGCGACGTGGGGCGCCGCATCGACGAGCTGGTCGTTCGCGCGGTGCCGGCCGTGCACAAGGCGGTGAAGTGGAACTCCCCCTTCTATGGCATCGAGGGCCAGGGCTGGTTCCTCAGCTTCCACGTGTTCACGAACTACGTGAAGGTGGCGTTCTTCCGCGGCGCCCGTCTGGAACCCATGCCGCCGGTCGAATCGAAGAGCAAGGACACGCGCTACCTGCACATCCGCGAGGACGAGCCCTTGGACGAGGCCCGGTTCATCGCGTGGGTGGAGCAGGCGAGCCGGCTGCCGGGGGAGCGGATGTGAGACCGGGCGGCGGCATCGCCGCTCACCGCCCGAGCTGCGCCAGCGCCGCCTGCAGCCCCGTCAGCCCGCCGACCCGCTGGTCGTTGATGAAGACCTGCGGCATCTGCCGCACCGACGGCCCGCACTTCTCGAAGAACGCCAGGCGCTCGGCCTCGTCATCGATGCGGATCTCCTTGAACTCCAGCGCGCGGGAGCTCAGCAGCATCTTGGCCGAGTCGCATTGCGGGCAGGCCGATTTCGAATAGACGACGATGTTCAGGTTCATGCGCGAAAGTGTAGAGGCGCTCTGCGAGAATCGCTGCCGGCCGGGAATCACCGGCCTCTCACCTGCGAGCGCCGCCCTTGAGACCCATCGCCTTGCTCTTCTTCGCCCTGGTCATCGGCATCCCTTGCGCGGCGCACTATTTCATCCTCGAATTCTGGGCTGCATCCTTCATTTCGGCCTTCGTCAGGCGGCCCTCGTCGGCCTGCGCGTGTCGGCCGCGCACAAACGCCCGACGGATTGAGCGCAAGCGCCTGCATGCGAACGGCCCTCGCGGGGCCGCTCGCGTGAGCGCCATCAGTGCTTCGTCGGCGCCGCCTCGGCCGGCGTCTCGGTGTGCATCACGCACTGCCAGCCGCTGCCGTTCTTCACCCAGGTCGACGAGTCGTTCATCACCTGCTGCGTGGCCTTGCTCTCGCCGCGCGGCGCGACGTCCTGCTTGACGCGGTAGGTCACGATCGCCATCGCGTCGTTCGGGAACACCACCTCCACGTCGCTCAGCTCGAACGAGGTGACCACCATGTTGCCCTGCTCCGCCATCTTGCGATAGGCCGCGTGGTCGAATTTCATCGCGCCATGCGAGCTGACCATCAGCGAAGGCTCGCTGAGCATCGCGAGCGCGGTATCGGTGTCCTGGTTCACCATCGACTGCCAGAACTTCTTCTCCAGGTCGATCAGTGTCTTCTGCGGTGTCGGCATGAGGAACTCCTTTCAGGCTCGATCAGGAACAGGGCTCCCATCCTGCGACTCCTGTGCGCGAGGGACATCGGAGAAGGCGGGGTTCCCCCGTAGGTGTGCTCCTACATCCGCACCGCTTGTATGAGAATGGCGCCCATGACCGACCCCAACGCCCTCGTGGCCACCTCGCCGGCGTCGCTGGCGACGAACCCGCAGCTGAGCCTGCCGCAGAACTTTCCACTGGCGTTGTCGCCGCAGCAGCAGGACAGCCTGCTGGCCCGGGTCGACGCCTTCAAGTTCGCCGAGATCTCGCAGCACGACATCGCGGCGCTGGGCGTGGAGCCCGAGCTGGCGCTGAACCGCACGCTCGACGGCTTTCTCTCGCGCATCGACAAGGCCACCTCGCCGCAGCTGTTCACGCTGGTCGCATCGCTGAACCAGCATGTGCAGGACGAGAACCTGCCCGAGCTGGCCAACCGCATCCTGAACGCGCGGCCGTCTCTGCTGGCCCGCATCCTCGGCATCTTCAACCCGAAGTCGCTGCGCCAGGCCGCCAACCGGGCCTATGAAGAGGCGGCGCGCATCGCGTCGGGCCGGTCGAAGGCGCTGTCCGATCTGATCGGCACGATGGAAACCAGGCTGCGCGTCGAGATGACCCGCCTCAACGAGGAGCTGCGCCACCTCGACACCGTGAAGGCCGAGTACCGCAAGAGCTTCGTCGCGTTCGCCGAAGATGCCGTCTTCCTGAACAGCGTGCTGGCCAAGGCACGCACCGAGGTGGCCGCCATGGAGCCCGAGCTGGCCGGCGATCCGCAGCGCGGCCACGACGTGCGCGACAAGCTGCAGTCGCTCGAATCGCGCGCGCTGGCCGTCGAGGCCACGCTGACCAAGCTGCCGGCCGACCAGCTCGTGATCCGCCAGCTGCAGAACGCCGGCGTCGCGACGCTGCAGGAGCTGGCGACGACGATGGCCTCGCGCTTCGCGAGCATCAAGATGACGCTGCTGACCATCCACGGCGCGCGCATGGTGCAGGACCTGCAGCGCCTGGGCCAGCAGGGCGCCGACCTCGATCGCAACCTGAACCATGTGCGCAGCCAGCTGATGAAGGATGTCGTCGAGACCGCCGCCACCGCGCCGGGCAACAACCGGCTGGCGCAGGCGCAGCAGCTGCAGTCGGTGGTGGCCGACACGCAGAGCCTGGTCGCGCTGGTCGATGCTTCACGCGACACCAACCAGCGCAAGTTCGACGAGGCCCGCGCGCTGATGGCGCAGGCCCGGCAGGACATGCTGAGCCTCGGCAGGCAGATGAACCCCGCTGCCACCGTCGCCGCCCAAACCTACACCCGCTGACCACCACGAGCCACCATGACCGCACCCTCGCTCAAGCTGAACCTGACCAAGCCCGGCGATGCCGCCCCGAAGCTGTCGCTGTCGCTCGACAAGGGYGAGCGCTTCAAGGTGCGGCTGGCCTGGGACGGCGACACCGACATCGACCTGCACGCGCTGGTGGCCGTGAACACCGGCGGCGGCGCGAAGGTGTCCGACTTCGGCGACATCCTGTCGACCTACAACGTGCAGCGCACGATCCGCGGCCAGGCCACCGGCACGCTGCCGCTGAATGCCGACAAGACCTTCTCGGTGCACGGCGGCGCGCTGGTCCACAGCCCCGACGCGACCGACGGCCTGGCCACCGGCGACGACGAGTGGGTGTCGATCCAGCCCGATCGCCTGGCCCCGCCGGCGGCCGGCGTGATCGAGATCCCGCTGGTCGCGATGATCCATCCGCAAGGCTCCGGTCGGAGCTTCCGCACCGTGCGCAACGCGCGTGTCGTCGTCGAGAACGCGCTCGGCAAGGAGCTGCTGAACGTGAGCCTGTCCGACCAGTTCGGCGAGTTCGTCGGCGTGCAGATGGGCTCGATCATGGTCGAGGCCTCGGGCTCGTCCTTCGTCGGCGTCGGCGTCGGCTTCAACAGCGACTTCAACCAGGTGCTGGGCCACTTCTCCTGAAATGTCGCCTGAGGCATGAACATCAAGGTCACCGTGATCGGTGGGGCAGGCGTGCCTGAGCCCGTCAAGCCGACGGTGTTGCCGGGCGCCGCGCGGCCCGTCACGGCGATGCCCTCGGTGCCTGCGAGCCCGGTCGTCGCGCCGCCGGTCTTCGCGGCCTCCGCGTTGCCCGGCGTGCAGCGCAAGCCGGTCGAGGTGCCGCTGGCCGAGCTGGTGCGCCGCTTCCCTCATGTCGACACCGCCGCGCTGCAGCGCACGCAGGGCGTGCTGGCGGGCGTGCATGCGCAAAGCCTCGATGCCACCGGCTGGCTGCGCTTCGGCATGCCGGAGCAGGAAGAACTCGCCGCGCTGATCCGCCAGCGCCTGCAGCTCGCGCAAGAGGCCACGACGCGCAGCGTGCCGCAGCACCTGCGCCGGCTGCACGAGCTGCTGTCGGACGTGCTCGAAGCGCTGGACGGCGGCTTCTTCCGCAAGCCGGCCGCGGCCGTCTGGGCGGGGCACGAAGCCGAGGTCACGCAGCTCGAGGCGCTGCTCGGCGCCTCGCGYGCGGCGCTGTCCGATCAGCTGCAGGCAATCGGCCTGCTGCAGCAACCGGTGCAGGCCTGTGGCCAGCGGCTGGAAGCGAGCGCGCTGGCCGCCGAATACCTGCTCGACCACGTCGGCCCCGAGACGGGCGGGCTGCTGCTGGCCCGCATCACGTCGCTGACCGGATCGCAGGCGATGCTCCAGGAGCACCGCCTGCACCTGGAGCAGGACGCGAGCCGCCTGCAAGAGCTGATGACCTGGGTGCAGGACGGCGTGCTGCTGAAGCTGCCCGCGGTCCACGCGCAGCTGGCCGGCCTGGCCTCGCGGCCCAGCGAGACGCAGCGCTTCCTCGCGGCCGAGAAACTCCACGACCTTCTGCAAACCCTGAAGCGAGCCCTCTGATGGCCCTGACCCTGAACCTTGAGAAGTCCGCCCGCACGCTGGTCCTGAGCCTGGAGAAGGCCGGCGTCACGAAACCACCGGCACTGGAGGTCGGCTTCGGCCTGGACGTCTCCGGCTCGTTCGAGGACGAGCACCGCGCCGGCATCACCGACCAGCTGCTGACGCGGCTGGTGCCCTGGGGCCTGGCGTTCGATCCGGACAGGAAGGTCGATGTCTTCACCTTCTCGTCCGGTGCGAACGGCGTGCACGACGTGGGCTCGGTCGACGCGGGCAACTACGACGGCTACGTCGCGAACAACATCATCGCGAAGGTGCCGGGCTGGAACGGCGGCACCGACTACTCGCACCTGCTGGAGCGCATGCTGAAGCACTTCGGCTGGGCCGGCCCGATCGAGAAGAAGGCGGGCTTCTTCGGTCGCTTGATGGGGCAGAAGGACGAGATCATCCCGGTCGCGAAGAAGCGTTCGCTGGTGATCGTCGCGACCGACGGCGACAACGCCGACAAGGAGCGCACGATGCGCGTACTGCGCGAATCGGAGCAGCGGCAGGACCAGGTCTATTTCCTGTTCCTCGGCATCTCCAACCAGGGCTCGACCTTCCCGTTCCTCGAGCGCATCGGCGACCAGTTCGGCAACACCGGCTTCAAGGCGATCCGCAACCTGCGCAAGTTCGTTGCGCAGTCGGACGAGGAGTTGAACGAGCAGTTGATCGATGGGGAGTTGATTGCCTGGTTGAAGGGGTGAGCGTATTCCTGCGGTCGCAGGTATTTTTCGCAACCATCGGAGCTGAAGCGAAATATTCCTGCAAACGCAGGAATGATTGACGCAACCAGACAGATTCTCGTAGTATTCCTGCAAACGCAGGAATTGTTGATGAAGGTCAAGATCTCGTCCCCGACCGATCTCGGACTCGTCGTCCGTGCGATGCGCCGGGTGTCGAACGTGCGCATCGATGACTTCGCCGGACTCGCGGGCGTCAGCAAGCAGTTCGCCGCCGATCTGGAGCACGGCAAGCCGACGCTGCAGATCGGCCTGGCGCTCAAGGTCCTGAAGGACCTGGGTGTGGAGGTGAGCGCCGAGATCCCCTCCTCTGCCTTGCCGCACCTCGAGACCCTCCAGGCCCAGGGCGGCCTGAGACCGCTGAAGCCCCGCGCCACTCGCAAGCCGAAGGCCTGAGCGCATGCGTCAACTCGTTGCATGGCTGAATGACACCGAGGTCGGCGTCATCACGGACGAGAACAACATCTGGCGCTTCGAGTACGCCGAAAACTGGGTCAGCGATCCGCTCGCATTCGACCTCGCGCCCGGCCTTCCCCGCGCTCGACGCAAGCACCTCGACGGCGCGTCCGATCGCGCCGTCCAGTGGTACTTCGACAACCTGCTGCCGGAAGAAAAGCTGCGCGAGACGCTCACAAAGGCCGCGAAGCTGAAGGGCGACGACGCGTTCGCCCTGCTGGAATACCTCGGGGCCGAAT
>NZ_JBFUFP010000258.1:0-6073 GCF_056403375.1 Rhizobacter sp. P2_H2 | reverse complement strand
AGCTCGGCCGGCACCGCATCGACGATGCGCCGCACCGACGCCGCATCGAGCCCGGTGCGCGCCGCCAGCCGCGRCACGAGTTCGCCCTCGCCCAGCGTGCCGCGATCGAACTGCGCCCAGTCGCCGTCGCCATGCCCCTGGAAGAACACCGCCGCCAGCGCGCGGGCGGCCGTCTCGTCCATCGCGCGCTGCGGCAGCACGCGCTGCAGCAACTCGTGCGGCTTCCAGCGGAAGACGACGCCGCCGAAATCGAAGACCAGCCTCATCCGCCGCGCAGGCGGGTCAGCAGCCCGGCGGTCGAGCCGTCGAGCCCGGTCGTGTCGCCGCTGGCAAGCCGCGGCAGCAACTCGTTGCACAACGCCTTGCCGAGCTCGACGCCCCACTGGTCGAAGCTGTTGATGCGCCACAGCGCACCGCTGACGAACACCCGGTGCTCGAACAGCGCGATCAGCGCGCCCAGGCTGCGCGGCGTCAGCTCGTCGAGCAGCAGCGTCGTGCTGGGCCGGTTGCCGGGGAAGGTGCGGTGCTTCGCGAGCGTCAGCGGGTCGAGCGAGGCCGAAGCCGTCGGCGCCTTCTCCTGCATCGCCTGCTCGGTCGTCTTGCCGAGCATCAGCGCCTGCGCCTGCGCGAGGCCGTTGGCCAGCAGCTTGGTGTGCAGGTCGCTCAGCGAATGCGTCGGCCGCCTGACGAGCAGGAACTCGACCGGGATCACGTCGGTGCCCTGGTGCAGCATCTGGAAGTACGCATGCTGCCCGTTGGTGCCGGGCTCGCCCCACACGACCGGGCTGGTGCCGAACGGCAGCGGCTCGCCGTCGATGTCGACGCGCTTGCCGTTGCTCTCCATCTCGAGCTGCTGCAGGTAGGCCGGCAGCCGCTTCAGGCCCTGGTGGTACGGCGCCATGCTGCGGCTCGTGAAGCGGTGGAAGTTGCGGTACCAGACGTCGATCAGGCCCTGCAGCACCGGCAGGTTCTTCTCGAGCGGAGCCTGCGCGAAGTGCAGGTCCATCGCATGCGCGCCGGCCAGCAGCGAGCGGAAGTTGTCGGCACCGATGGCCAGCGCGATCGGCAGCCCGATCGCCGACCACAGCGAGTAGCGCCCGCCGACCCAGTCCCAGAAGCCGAACGTGGTGGTGATGCCGAACTCGGCCGCGGCCTTCACGTTGGTGGTGGTGGCGACGAAATGCTTGTCGATGTCTTCACCGCCCTGCGCCAGGAACCAGGCCTTCGCGGCATGCGCGTTGGCCATCGTCTCCTGCGTCGTGAAGGTCTTGCTCGCGATGATGAAGAGCGTCTCCTGCGGCTTCAGCCGGCGCAGCACCGGCGCGATGTCGTGGCCGTCGACGTTGGAGACGAAGTGGAACGTGATGCCCGGATGCACGAAGGTGTCGAGCGCCGGCACCACCATCTGCGGCCCGAGGTCGGAGCCGCCGATGCCGATGTTGACGACGTGGCGGATGCCGCTGGCCGCGGTGTCGCGCACCGTCTCGATGTAGCCGAGCATCGCATCGAGCACCGCATGCACCTCGCGGCCGAACGGCGATTCGCCCTCGGGCGCGCGCAGGGCCACGTGCTGCACCGCCCGCCCCTCGGTCACGTTGACCGGGTCGCCGCGCAGCATCGCATCGCGCTGCGCCTCGATGCCGCATTCGCGCGCCAGCTCGACGAGGAACTTCAGCGTCGCGGTGTCGACGCGGTTCTTCGACAGGTCGGCGAAGATCTCCGGCGCCTCGACGCTCAGCGACGCGAAGCGGTTCGCGTCGCGCGAGAACGCCTCGCGGATGTCGAAGTCACGGCCGTGCGCTTCGAAATGGCCCGACAGCGCGGCCCAGGCCGAGGTGCGGTCGCAGCGCGGGAAGCTGCTCATTTCAGGCCTTCGATCAGCTTGTCGAGCTTGCCGGCATCGACGGCGAACGCGCGGATGCCTTCGGCCAGCTTCTCGGTGGCCATCGCGTCGTCGTTCAGCGCGAAGCGGAAGCTCTGCTCGTTGAAGGTCGCCGCATGCAGGCTCGCGCCCTTGGCGTTCGCCGGATCGAGCTGGCGCGTGAGCGGCGCTTCGCTTGCCTGCAGCTGTGCGAGCAGCTCGGGGCTGATCGTCAGCAGGTCGCAGCCCGCGAGCGCGGTGATCTGGCCGACGTTGCGGAAGCTCGCGCCCATCACCTCGGTGGCGATGCCGAACTTCTTGAAGTAGTTGTAGATGTGGGCCACCGACTTGACGCCCGGGTCGTTGACGCCGGCGTTCGCCGCCTCGTCCCACTGGCTGCCGGCCGACTTCTTGTACCAGTCGTAGATGCGGCCGACGAACGGCGAGATCAGCTTGACGCCCGCATCGCCGCAGGCCACCGCCTGGCAGAACGAGAACAGCAGCGTCAGGTTGCAGTTGATGCCGTCGCGCTGCAGGATGCGCGCCGCCTGGATGCCCTCCCAGGTGGAAGCCAGCTTGATCAGCACCCGCTCGCGGCCGATGCCCGCCGCCTCGTACAACTCGATGATGCGGCGCGCCCGCGCCACGCTGCAGGCGGTGTCGAAGCTCAGCCGCGCATCGACCTCGGTCGACACCCGGCCCGGCACCACCTTCAGGATCTCCTGGCCGAAACGCACCAGCACCTGGTCGACGATGCCCTCGAGCGGCAGGCTCTTGTGCTTGGCCACCGTCTCCTGGAGCAGCGGCGCGTAGTCGGCGTGCTGCACCGCTTTCAGGATCAGCGACGGGTTGGTCGTCGCGTCCTTCGGCGCGAATTGCGCGAGTTGCTTGAAGTTGCCCGTGTCGGCGACAACGGCGGTGTACTGCTTGAGCTGGTCGATTTGATTCATGGCAAGACGCTGTTGAGCACAGGAAGGAAATTAGAACCCGTTCGGCGTGACACGCAAGCACGCCGACGACGGTTTGTTTTCAGAACGTAACCCGAAGTTCCACCGGCCGCATGATGCACCTTCGGGCGCCCCTCGTGCGGGGCGGGTTTCGTTGACGCTGCCCGGAAACTTGGGCATCATCCAGGTGAAACTAAATTACATCGTCGACCGCATGCGTCGACTTCACCACTGAGGCGGCAGGCATGTCTTTCGATCTCGTTTTCTTCGGCGGCACGGGCGACCTGACATGGCGCAAGCTGATGCCGGCGCTGTTCCAGGCCTTCCGCCACGGCAAGCTGCCGGCCGGTGGCCGCATCCTCGCGGTGGCCCGCGACGAGCAGAGCGACGACAAGTACCGCGGCTGGCTGAAAGAGCGTTTTCAAGAAGTCGAAGGCGCCAAGCGCCCGACCGATGAAGAGTTCGCCCGTTTCGCCGACATGCTGCACTACCGCCGCATGGACCTGTCGAAGCCCGAGCACTATGCCGGGCTGAAGCAGTGGCTCGAGGAGCGCAATGCCGACACGGCGGTGCTGTACCTCGCCACCAGCCCGCACCTCTTTCCGCAGATCTGCGAGCAGCTCGGCGTGGCCGGCCTGAACACGCCGCGCATCCGCGTGGTGCTTGAGAAGCCGTTGGGCCACGACCTGCAGAGCGCGCAGGAGATCAACCGCGTCGTGCGCTCGGTGTTCAGCGAGACGCAGGCGTTCCGCATCGACCACTACCTCGGCAAGCCCTCGGTGCAGAACCTGATGGCGCTGCGCTTCGGCAATGCGCTGTTCGAACCGCTGTGGCGCCGCGAGAGCATCGCCAACATCCAGATCACGCTGGCCGAGGCGATCGGCGTCGGCACGCGCGGCGATTTCTACGACCGCACCGGCGCGCTGCGCGACATGGTGCAGAACCATGCGCTGCAACTGCTGACGATGATCGCGATGGAGCCGCCGTCGCGCAACGATGCCGACGCGATCCGCGACGAGAAGCTGAAGGTGCTGCGCTCGCTGAAGCCGTTCACCGAAGAGAGCGTCGGCCGCGACGTGGTGCGCGGCCAGTACCGTGCCGGCACGGCCGGCGGGCAGCCGGTGGTCGGCTACCTGCAGGAAGTGAAGGTGCCGGCGGGCAGCCAGTGCGAGACCTTCGTCGCGCTGCGCACCGAGGTGCAGAACTGGCGCTGGGCCGGCGTGCCCTTCTACCTGCGCACCGGCAAGCGGCTGGCCGCGCGCGATGCGCAGATCGTCGTCAATTTCCGTCCGACGCCGCACAGCATCTTCCCGGGCCACAACCCGGCGAACAAGCTGGTGATCAACCTGCAGCCGGAAGACGGCCTCGAGCTGCACCTGCTGGCGGCCAAGGGTGCCGGGCAGCAGGAGCAGCTCGCGCCGGTGTCGCTCGACCTCGATTTCGACAAGGCCTTCGCCGAGAACCGCGTGGGCGCCTACGAGCGGCTGCTGCTCGACGCGATCGCCGGCCGGCTGAACCTGTTCGTGCGCAGCGACGAGCAGGAGCAGGCGTGGCGCTGGGTCGAGCCGATCCTCGACGCCTGGGGCAAGGACAGCACCGGCCCGCGCCCGTATGCGGCCGGCACCTGGGGGCCGGCGGCCGCGAGCGCGCTGGTCGCGCGCGACGGCTACGCCTGGTCCGAAGAGCAATAAGCGCGCACCTCGCCGGATCCCCCATGCTGGACCGCATTCGCGCGTCGATCCCCGCGCTTCCGCCGGCGGAGCAGCGCGTGGCCAAGCTGGTGCTGGCCGACGCCCGCAGCTTTGCGAGCCTGCCGGTCAGTGAGCTGGCCGACCGGGCGCATGTCAGCAAGCCGACGGTGGTGCGCTTCTGCCGCAGCGTGGGCTACGACGGGCTGGCCGATTTCAAGCGCAAGCTGGCCGGCAGCGTCAACGAGGGCGTGCCTTTCGTGCACCGCGCGGTGGACGAGGACGACAAGCCGGGCGACATCGTCGTCAAGGTGGTCGACAACGCGGTCAGTGCGCTGCTGAAGTACCGCAACGATGCTGCGAGCCTGGCGTTCGACCGCGCGATCACGGCGCTGGCCGAGGCCGGCCGCGCCGGGCGGCGGATCGAGTTCTACGGGGTCGGCAATTCGGGCATCGTCGCGCAGGATGCGCAGCACAAGTTCTTCCGGCTGGGCGTCAACGCGCTGGCGATCAGCGACGGCCATGTGCAGGTGATGAGCGCGACGATGCTGCAGCCGGGCGATTGCGTCGTGATCATCTCGAACTCGGGCCGCAGCCGCGACCTGATCGACGTGGCCGAGATCGCGCGCAAGAAGGGCGCGACGACGATCGTGATCACCGCGAGCGGCTCGCCGCTGGCGGTGATCGGGCAGACCGGCAGCAGCCAGATCCTGCTGGCAGCCGACCACCCGGAGGATTACGACCGCTACAGCCCGATGGTGTCGAGGCTGTTGCACCTGATCGTGATCGACATCCTGACCACCGGGGTGGCGCTGCGGCTGGGGAGCGAGCTGCGACCGATGCTGCAAGAGATCAAGCGCAATCTGCGCGCCAAGCGGTACGCACAAGCTGAGTAGCTTGCTTGCGGAGCTCTTGTGCGGCAAAGGCGTGGGTGGGGGGAAAAGATTGAAGTGACCGACGAGCGCGCCAACGCTCGCATGCTYGTCGGTCACTTCARTCTTTTCCCTCCAACAAGAGTTGGTGGTGCTTAGCGGCGCGGCGGGTGAGGGGCTGGGCTGGGGGCGATTTCTGAGGCGACGAAGAAGGTCGGCTTCGGGGGTGGCGCGCGCCAGCGCGCTTCGTAGACATGCTCATCGCCACTGTTTGACCACAGCGAACGCAGTGAGCGGAGGGAGTTTGGCGATGCACCCACGAAGCCGAGCTTCTTCGTGGAGTCGGCCCGCCAGGGCCGACCGCCGAGGCATGAGCCCCCAGCCCAGCCCCTCACCCGCCGCGACGCGACGCGMCGCGCCGCACCGCGACAAGCTCAAGACGCCTTCAGCAACAGCCCATCCACACCGTACAGCCGAGCCAGCTCAGCCAGCTTCACCGGTGCATTGCGCACGGCAAATCCCTTGCCAAACGCCGTCGCCAGCCGCTGGCACTCCAGCAGCACCGCGAGCGCCGCCGAATCGAACTGCGCCAGGCCCGAGGCATCCACCGTCACGGTGGGCTCGGACTGCGTCTTCACTTCCTGCTGCAAGGCCTGCGACAGCATGCGCTGCGTGTCGCGGGCCTCGCGCGTGGTCACCGTGGCG
>NZ_JBFUFP010000257.1:0-6077 GCF_056403375.1 Rhizobacter sp. P2_H2 | reverse complement strand
TCTGCGCGGCCTTCGGCGCCGCAGGCGCTTGAGGCGCGGCCGGCTTGGTGGTCGGTGCACGCGGTGCGGCAGGCGCCGGTGCCGCAGCGGCCGGCGTCGCCTGGGCCTGCTGGCGCTGCTTCAGCATCTGCGAGAAGGCATTGGCCTGCGGCGCGTCGGGCGACGGCGCAGGGGCCGGCGCGACGGCCAGCGGGTTGTTCGCGGAAAAGATCGGCAAGGACGACGACACGGCGGACATGGAAGTGCCTGGGCGTTGATTCAGCGGTGGATCGGAAAACTCGGCAGACTCGGATGCGAACGCGTCAGACCACCGGCGAAGCACCCGCCTGGCTCAGCCGGTTCCACGCGGCGCGCGCAGCGAACTCATCGGTCTGCTTCTGCTCGCGGCGGTCGGCCACCAAGCGCAGCTCCTGCAGCCGGCGCTCCAGCAGCTTGCGCACCGAGGCGACGCGCATCTCCTGCTCGATCAGCAGCTGCAGCACGCGCTCGACGCGACCCTGCGCATGCGTCACGACGCGCTGCTGCTGGTCGATCGCCAGCGTCAGCCGCTGCATGAAGCCCTGGTAGTGCTGCATCACGTCCATCGAGCTGCTGCGGCTGAACTGCTCGCGAAAGCGCGCCTCGTACTCGCCGCGGTAGCTCGCCAGCTGCTCGGCCTGCGCCAGCGCCGCGGCCTGCGCATCGGCGGCACGGCGCGATTCGGCCATCGCCGCATCGCGTTCGCGTTCGGCCTGGCCCAGCAGCGCCATCAGCGGTTCAATCGAACGATCGTTGCTCATCGAGGTACTCCTTCAATCGTCGTGATCAGGTGCCGAACAACTTGCGGAGATCCCGCACGCTGTTGTTCAGGCTGGCCGGTTTGTTCATGCCTTGCTGCAGCAGCTCGACCATCGGGCCGTGCAGCTTGACGGCGGCGTCGAGCTCGCTGTCGTGGCCGGGCGAATACGCGCCCAGCTGGATCAGGTCGCGCGCCTTCGTGTACTTCGCGCTCAGCTGGCGGAAACGCCGCGCCGCGTCGATGTGCTCCTGCGGGCTCACGTTGTTCATCACCCGAGAGATCGAGCGCTCGACGTCGATCGCCGGGTAGTGGCCGGCCTCGGCCAGCTCGCGCGACAGCACGATGTGGCCGTCCAGGATGCCGCGCGCCGCATCGGCGATCGGGTCCTGCTGGTCGTCGCCTTCGCTCAGCACGGTGTAGAACGCGGTGATCGAGCCGACGCCGTGGATGCCGTTGCCGCTGCGCTCCACCAGCTGCGGCAGCTTCGCGAAGCAGCTCGGCGGGTAGCCCTTGGTCGCAGGCGGCTCGCCGATCGCGAGCGCGATCTCGCGCTGCGCCATCGCGAAGCGGGTCAGCGAATCCATCAGCAGCAGCACGTGCTGGCCGCGGTCGCGGAAATGCTCGGCGATCGCGGTCGCGTAGCTCGCGCCCTGCAGCCGCGTGAGCGGCGGCGCATCGGCCGGCGCGGCCACGACGACCGAGCGGCGCAGGCCCTCTTCGCCGAGGATGTCCTCGATGAATTCCTTCACTTCGCGGCCGCGCTCGCCGATCAGGCCGACCACGATCACGTCGGCCGCGGTGTAGCGCGCCATCATCCCGAGCAGCACCGATTTGCCGACGCCGGTGCCGGCGAACAGCCCGATGCGCTGGCCGCGRCCCACCGTCAGCATCGCGTTGATCGCGCGCACGCCGGTGTCCAGCGGCTGGCGGATCGGGTCGCGGTCCATCGCGTTGATCGGGCGGCGGATCAGCGGCTCGTTGTGCACGCTGCCGAGCGGGCCCTTGCGGTCCATCGGCAGGCCCTGCGAATCGACGACGCGGCCGAGCAGCCCGTCGCCCATCGGCAGGTGCAGCGTGCGGTCTTCGCTGCGCCGCCATTGGTGTTGCGTCGCGCCCAGCAGCAGCGGCACGATCGGCGACGGCCGCGGCACGACGCGCGCGCCGCTCGCCAGGCCGTGGATCTCGCCGGTGGGCATCAGGTAGGCGCGATCGCCCGAGAAGCCGACCACCTCGGCCAGCACCGGCGGCTGGCCGTCCATGCGCACCTCGCAGACCGAGCCGACCGGCACGCGCAGCCCGGCGGCCTCGAGCACCAGGCCGGCCACGCGCACCAGCGTGCCCTGGGTCTCCAGCGGCATCGCGCTCGCCGAGAAGTTCTCCAGGTCGCCGAGGTAGCGCTGCCACTTGTCCGTCGTGGACACCGCCTTGGCTTCTTGCGGGGAGGTGATCATGCGGCTTCACCGTCCTCTTCGATCTCGGGCAGCGGCGCGTCGTCGCCGTCCCATTCCTGCTCGCAACCGAGCGAGGCGGCGACCCGGCGCCAGCGCGCCTCGAGCGTCGCGTCGATCACGCCGATGTCGGATTCGACCAGGCAGCCGCCGCGCAGCACCTCGGGGTCGGACAGCAGGCGCGCGCCGCGCGCGGACAGCACGTCGGCCGCACCCTGGGCGACCAGCGCGTGGTCGTCCGGGTGCACGCGCACGGTGATGTGGCGGGCGCTCAGCAGCAGCGTGTCGACCGCCTCGGTCGCGACCACCGCGACCAGCTCGGGCTTCATGCTCAGCTCGCTGCGCACCATCTGCTTGGCCAGTTGCGTGGCGGTGACGGCCAGCGCGCGCGCCATGTCCTGCTGCAGGTCGTCGAGCTGCTGGCCGAAGCCCTGCACGATCGCGCCGACCTGCGCGGTGACCTGCGCGGCGTAGCTCTGCTTGAAGCCGTCGAGCGCGACCAGGCCGTCGCGGTAGCCGTCCTGATAGCCGGTCTGGCGCACCTGCTTGAGCTGCGCCATCAGTTCGTCGGCCGGGTTCGGCGGCGGCGGGGCCGGCGGCGCGGGGCGTTGCACGCCGGCGCTCGACGCCTCGGGGCCGCCGGACAGCGAGCCCGGGTTCCACGCCGCGAACGAGCTCAGCTCCTCGCGCGGGATGAAGCGGCTGTAGTTGCTGGTCGGCTTCGCGCCGGCCGGCGGCGGCACCTGCCGCGGGCCGTTCGGCTTAGAGGAACTGGTCATCACCGCCGCCTCCGAGCACGATCTGGCCTTCGTCGCTCAGGCGACGCACGATCTTCAGCATTTCCTTCTGCTCGGCCTCGACCTCGCTCACGCGCACCGGGCCGCGCGATTCCAGGTCTTCGCGCAGCGTCTCGGCGGCGCGCGTGGACATGTTGCGGAACACCTTCTCGCGCATCTCCGGCGTCGCGCCCTTCAGCGCGATCACCAGCGACTCGGACTGCACTTCCTTCAGCACCAGCTGGATGCCCTTGTCGTCGACCTTCTCCAGGTCGTCGAAGGTGAACATGTTGTCCATGATCTTCTGGGCCAGCTCGTTGTCGGCCTCGCGCACGTAGTCGAGCACCGCGGTCTCGATGCTGCCGCCCAGCAGGTTGATCATCTCGGCCGCGGTCTTCACGCCGCCGAGCGAGGCCTTGCGCAGCTTGTCGCCGCCGGCCAGCACCTTGCTCATCACGTCGTTCAGGTCCTTCAGCGCCGACGGCTGGATGCCGTCGAGCGTGGCGATGCGCACCACCACCTCGTTGCGCTGGCGCTCGGTGAAGCACTTCAGCACCGACGAGGCCTGGTCGAAATCGAGGTGCACCAGGATCGCTGCGACGATCTGCGGGTGCTCGTTGCGCAGCAGCTCGGCCACCGAGCTCGCGTCCATCCACTTCAGGCTCTCGATGCCGCTGGTGTCGCCGCCCTGCAGGATGCGGTCGATCAGCAGGTTGGCCTTGTCGTCGCCGAGCGCCTTGCGCAGCACGCTCTTGATGTATTCGTCGTTGTCGGTGACGAGCAGGCTCTGCTCCTGTGCCTGGGTGGCGARGCGCTCCAGCACCGTCTCCACGCGGTCGCGCGGGATGGTCTTCATCCTGGCGATGGTCTCGCCGAGGCCCTGCACCTCTTTCGGCGTGAGGTGCTTGAACACCTCGGAGGCTTCCTCCTCGCCGAGCGACATCATCAGGATTGCCGCGTCTTCCAGTCCCTTGGCGTCCATCGTGTTCCGTTCCGTTGTTCTTGTGGGGGCCGGGCGTCAGGCGGCTTCGCCGCTGACCCAGTCGCGCACGATGCTGGCCACTGCGGCGGGGTTGTCCTTGGCGTAGGCGCGGGCGGCGATCAGCGTCGGGCTGATGCGCGGCGCCTCGAGCATCGGCAGTTTCGCGTCGGCTTCGTGGCCGAGCTTCGGCAGAGACTCGGCATCGTCGACCATCGCATTCAGCGTGTTGCCGCGCGCATCGGCCGGCGACACCGGCTGCGGCAGCGCAGCCTTCAGGGCCGGGCGGATCAGGCCGAACACGATCACCATCGCGACCAGGGCCAGCGAGGCCGGCACCGCGGCGGCGCGCAGCATGTCCAGCGTCTGCGGCTGCTTCCAGATCGGCGTGGTGTCGGGCTCGATCTTCTCGATGCGGAACGGCGCGTTGATGACCTTCACCGAATCGCCACGCTCCTGCTTGAAGCCGATGCTCTCGCGCACCAGCACGTTGAGCTTCTCGATCTCGTCGGGCGTCAGCGGCACGGTGGTGGTCTTGCCCTTGGCGTCGGTCACGCTGCGGTGGTTGACGACCACGGCGGCGTTCAGGCGCTTGACGGTGCCGGTGGCGTTGCGCGTCACGCGCACGGTCTTGTCGATCTCGTAGTTGGTGACCGCTTCCTTGCGGCTGTTGGTGTTGCTGGCAGCGCCGTTCTGCGCGGTCTGCAGCGGCTGGGCGGCGCCCGTCACCGGGGCGGTCGCCGGCACCGGCGGCTGGTTCGACGCGGCCCCGGGAATGCCGGTGGCGCCGGYCCCGCTCTGGCCCATCTGCTCGCTGCTCTGCTGGCTGCGCACGCTGGCCTGCGCGTTCTCGCCCTGGTTGGGCTTGAACTCCTCGGCGGTGGACTCGACCTGCGAGAAGTCGATGTCGGCGGTGACCTGCGCGCGCAGGTTGTCGCGGCCGATCACCGGCTCGAGGATGTCGAGGATGCGCTTGTTGTAGCTGGCCTCGATCTGGTTCACGTACTGCAGCTGCTGCGCGTCGAGGCCGGCGCCGTTGGTGGCGTCGTTGGCGGCCGAAAGCAGCGTGCCGGTCTGGTCGAGCACGCTGACGGCCTTCGGGTTCATCTCGGGCACGCTGGACGACACCAGGTGCACGATGCCGGCGACCTGCGAGCGGTCGAGCGTGCGGCCGGGGTGCAGCGTCAGCATCACCGAGGCGCTGGGCTTCTGCTGTTCGCGGAAGAAGCCGTTCTGGTTCGGCAGCGCCAGGTGCACGCGGGCGTTCTGCACGGCCGACATCGCCATGATCGAGCGGGTCAGCTCGCCTTCGAGGCCGCGCTGGAAGGTCAGGCGCTCCTGGAACTGGGTCTGGCCGAACTTGGCGCCGTCCATCAGCTCGAAGCCGACGATCGAGCCCTTGGGCAGCCCGGCCGACGCGAGCTTCAGGCGCAGGTCGTGAACTTGTGCCGCCGGCACGAGGATCGCGCCGCCGCCATCGGAATAGCGGTACGGCACGTTCATCTGCGACAGCTGGGCGATGATCGCGCCGCCGTCCTTCTCGGACAGGTTGGCGTACAGCACCTTGTAGTCACCCTGGCTGCTCCACAGCGTGATGGCAGCCAGCACGGCGATCAGCGCCGCGATGCCGAGGCCCAGGCTCGCCTTGCTCCTGGCGGGCAGCGCGGCCAGGCGCGCGCCGAAACCGGCCGGGGCGGCAAGCTGGTTGGCATTGGCAAGGGTGACCGCGTTGTCCATGTTGTTCGCTTGAGGTAGACGGGCACAGGCCGCCTGAATGAAGCGATTATTTGGAAACTTGAGGTTTCAATTGCGTTGAACAGCCGGGGAAACGGCCCGCAGTTCGCCCCATCCGCTTTCAGGGTCTTGTCTACAGTTCGACTCCATGGACGTCACCCTCAAGCCCTTCAACTTCGCGCAGGCAGCGGCCCGTGCGGGGATGAACCCGAACGGCACGCCGCTGGTCAACAGCAGCAAGGCCACCGAGGGCGCGGGCTTCCAGCAGGCGCTGACGCAGGCGCTGCGCTCGGTGAGCGATTCGCAGCTGAAGTCCGACGAGATGCAGCGCCAGGTGTCGCTGGGCAACCCGACGGTGAGCC
>NZ_JBFUFP010000256.1:0-6121 GCF_056403375.1 Rhizobacter sp. P2_H2 | reverse complement strand
CAACAGCCCCGGGCTGAACGCCGAGGCCGGCGACCCGCTGGGCGCCGCCGACACCGTGCCCGAACACCAGCTGCACCGCTTCTTCCAGTCGCTGGGCACGCCGTACCGCGCCTATGAAGCCGACAACGACAAGGCCTTGCAGGCCGCGATCGACGACGTGAACCGGCTGGAGAACCTGCCGATCACCTACCTCGACACCGTGCCGCGGCGCGAGCTGTCGCCCTATGCCCACGGCATCGCGCTGCTGTGCGTGCTGCTGTTGCTGGGCGCACAGGCGCTGGAGATCAGGCGATGGGCCTGATGACCCCGCAGCGGCGCACGCGCACCGTGATCGCGGTGCTGGCCTTCGCGGCGCTGGCGGCGCTGGTCGACGGCGTGCACCTGTGGCGTCTGCAGCGGTGGAACGCGGCGATTGCCGCCGAGCCGCCGGTGGCCGTGGGCGGCACGCCGCCCGCCGAGCTGCAGTTCGCGCTGGCCCATGCGCAGGCTGCCAGCGGTGCGGCCGACGACGCGCTGAAGCGCTACCGCGCCTTGCAGGGCGATTCGGCGCTCGGCCAGGCGGCGCGCTTCAACAGCGCGAACCTGCTGGTGCGCCAGGCGCTGGTCGCGCGCGCCGGCACGCAGCCGGGTCTCGCGATCCCGCTGCTGGAGCTGGCCAAGGAGGGCTACCGCGAGGTACTGCGCAACGACCCCGGGCAATGGGACGCCCGCTACAACCTGGAGCGGGCCCAGCGCCTGCTGCCCGACCCCGACGAATCGCTGGTCGAACCGGCCGACGGCCGGCGCGACGCCGAACGCGCCGTCACGACGATGCGCGGCTACTCGCCGGGCCTGCCATGAAGATCAAGGCGTTCGACGCGCTGCCGGCACTGGCCGCGCTCGCGCTGGCCGCCACCTTCCTGGACCCGGGCGTGCGCATCGAGCGCCGGCTGTTCGAGCACGTGGTGGTGCTCGACATCACGCAGAGCATGAACGTGACGGATGAACTGCTGGACGGCAAGCCGGCGTCGCGCCTCGCGTTCGCGAAGCATGCGCTGCGCGAGAGCCTGCTCGCGCTGCCCTGCGGGTCGAAGGTGGGCTGGGCGGTGTTCACCGAGTACCGCTCGTTCCTGCTGCTGGCGCCGGTGGAGGTGTGCGCGAACCTGGGCGAGCTGCGCAGCACGCTTGCGCGCATCGACGGCCGCATGGCCTGGTCGGGCAACAGCGAGATCTCGAAGGGCCTGCACAGCGCGCTCGGCATCGCGCGCGACCTGCCCGGCAAGCCTTCGCTGGTGTTCATCACCGACGGGCAGGAAGCGCCGCCGCTGAACCCGCTGTACCGACCGGCCTTCGACGACAAGCCGGGCGAGGTGCCGGGGCTGATCGTCGGCGTCGGCGACCTGCTGCCCTCGCCGATCCCGAAGACCGACCCGCTGGGCCGGCCGCTGGGCGTCTGGCGCGCCGACGAGGTGATGCAGACCGACCTGCGCAGCCAGGGCCGCAGCGCCAGCGTCAACGGCGAGAAGCTGGCCGACGACGGTGCCGGCCCGCCGGCCTCGGGCCTGGGGGCGACACCGGGGCGCGAGCACCTGTCGGCGCTGCGCGAGGGCTACCTGCGGCTGCTGGCGAGCGAGCGCGGCCTGCGCTTCCATCGGCTGCAGGCGGCGCAGGKGCTGTCGGACGAGCTGTCGGCACCGGCGCTCGCGCGGCCGGTGGTGGCGCGCGCCGATGCGCGGGTCGCGCTGGCGGCACTGGCCTTCGTGCTGCTGCTGGCGCGCAGTGCGTGGCCGGTGCTGCAGAGGCTGCGTCAGGTGGCGGGGCGGAAGAAGCGGTCGGCCGCCGCGCCGGCTTCGGCATCGGACTGAACCGCGTCGGGCGGGCCGCCCTTGCCCCACAGCAGGCCGGCGAACGGCATCGCGAGGAACTCGGCGCACAGCTGGGTGGAGTCGATCATCGGCTGGGCCTTGGCGCGGTTGCCGCTGGTCGTGATCAGGTGCATGCGCTTCTTCGCCATCTCGGCCTTGAACGGCAGGCCGTCGACCCGCATCCACGCGCTCCAATGGTCGAGGTAGGTCTTCAGCGAGCTCGGGAAGCTGTACCAGTAGACGGGCGCGACCAGCACGAGGTCGGTGCAGGCCATCGTCGCGTCGAGCAGCGTGCGCAGGCCGTCTTCGGGCCACGGGTAGGTGCCGGCGGTGTGGCGCTGGTCGGTGAAGGGCTGCATCGGCAATTGCGCCAGGTGCAGCCAGGTCTGGGTGGCGTCGGCCGGCAGGCCGGCGGCCGCACGGCGGGCCAGCCATTCGGTGTTGCCGACGTGGCCGGGCTCGCGGGTGGAGGCGACGAGGAACAGGAAGTGGGACATCGGTGGCGTGGGTGGTGGGTGGCAACGAATGAAACGCACGCAGTGTTCCATGAAGTCAGGCTGACGCATGGCGCGGGGACAATGGCCTCCTCATCCGATATGTCCTGGAGTTCTCGATGTCCGCTGTTCGCCACCTGTCCTGCCTTGCACTGATGCTGGGAGCCCTGATCGGCTCGCCGGCCAAGGCCCAGACCACCGACGCCGCCGTCGTCGTCAACGAGTACGACGTGTTCGTCGACCCGGTCACCGCGTTCGCCTTCATCAAGCTGCCGGCAGGCTGGAAGTTCATCGRCAAGCTGGATGCCGCACAGCTGCGCAACCTGCCGCCGGGGACGCTGACCTCGCTGCTGCCGCCGGACGACGAGGCGGCGAAGCTGGCGGCGAACTCGACGAAGCGAAAGGGTTGACTACAGGCCCTTCGCGCTCGCGAGCCCCTTCGCGCCCGTCAGCACGATGCCGTCCAGCACGGCATCGGTGAAATCCGCGCCGCTGACATCCGCGCCGCTCAGGTCGGCCCCCGCCATCTTCGCGTTGAAGAAGTTCACGCCGCGCAGGTTGGCGTTGACGAGCTTCGCGAACGACATCATCGACCGGTTGAGATCGGCCCCTTCCAGGTCGGCCTCGCCCAGGTCCGCGCCCGACAGGTCGGTGCGCATCTGCCCCATGCCCTGGTTCTTGATGTTGACGCCGAGGTTGGTCTTGACCAGCTTCGCGCGCCGCAGGTTCGCGCCCGGAAAGTCGGCAATGACGCGCGCCCCGCTCAGGTCGGCGCCCTCGAAGATCGGCGGCGCCTTCACCGCGCCGCCCAGCACCACCACGCTGAGCAGGCTGGCGCCCGCGAGCGTCGCGCCGCTGAAGTCGGTGCCCATCAGCCACGCGCCGTTGAGGTTCGCTCGCGTCAGGTCGGCACCGTTGAACTTGCTCAGCACGAGCTTCGATGCGAACAGGCTGGCCCCCACCAGCCTCGCCCGCCGGAAATCGAGGCGGCTCAGGTCGAGGTCTGACAGGTCGAGCCCCGACAGCTCGGCCGGCCCCGGCGCCGCGGCCAGCCGCTCGCGCACCTGCTCGACGCTGAGCTGTGCAGCCCCCACGCGCCGGCTGCCCATGCCGAGCAGCACGGACGCGATCGCGATGTTCCAGACCCTTCTGCGCACAGTGTTTGCTCCGGTGGAACGATGATGCTGGGCGGTGCCGCGCCAAAGATCAAGGCCGGCAACCCTGCCCAAGGAGATCGACATGACCCAGTGGCGCAAGAAGACCCCCGACGAGACCTACCCGCCCGAAGAGATCGAGGCCCGGCTGAAGGCCGAGCTGCCGAAGTGGACCTTCGAGGACGGCTGGATCCGCCGCAAGTACAAGACCGGCGGCTGGAAAGGCACGCTGATGGTGGTGAACACCGTCGGCCACCTCGCCGAAGCCGCCTGGCACCACCCGGACCTCACGGTCTCGTTCGCCTTCGTCACCGTCAAGCTGATGAACCACGCGGCCAAGGGCATCACCGACAAGGACTTCGCGCTCGCCGCGAAGATCGAGGAGGTGGTGATGTGGCAGCCCGGCGCGGTGGAAGGCTCGGCCCTGGAAGGCACGCCCGACGATCCGCGCTTCAAGTACATCAAGTACGACTGAAGCCGCGCATGACACTGTGTCACCCGGGCGGAACAAGCCCAGGCTCCCGCACGCCTTCCAGACCCGCTTTCCGGGGTAAACCCCAGCGGAACGGGGATTGCTTAGCCAGTCTTCAATGCCTGCCTCTGCCACCGACCACCACCGCCTGCTGAAGCTTCGCGCGCCGGGCCGCCTGCACCTCGGGTTCCTCGACCCGGCGGGCACGCTGGGCCGCCGCTTCGGCAGCCTGGGGCTGGTGATCGACGGCATCGCGACCGAGCTCGAGTTGAGCGCCGCATCCGCCGACGAGGTGCTGGCCGCCGATACCGCCGCCGAGGCCGAGATCGACCGCGCGAGCCGCTTCCTGCACACCCTGCGCGAGCACACCGGCCTGCGCACGCCGCTGCGCCTGCAGCTGTCGCGCGTGCTGCCGCCGCATGCCGGCTTCGGCTCGGGCACGCAGCTCGCGCTGGCGATCGGGCGCGTGTTCGCGCAGTGGCATGGCCTGGCTCTGAGCAGCGTGACGCTCGCGCACTGGCTCGCCCGCGGCCTGCGCTCGGGCATCGGCATCGCCGGCTTCGACCAGGGCGGCCTGCTGGTCGATGGCGGCCCGGGCGCCGACGGCATGCCGGCACCGCTGCTGTCGCGCATCGCGTTCCCGGCCGCCTGGCGCGTGCTGGTGGTCCAGGACGAGCGCCACCGCGGCCTGTCCGGCCCGCAGGAGAAACAGGCCATCGCGACGCTGCAGCCGCTGCCGCAATCGCTGTCGGCCGACATCTGCCACCAGGTGCTGATGCGCGTGCTGCCCGGCGCGGCCAGCAGCGAGTTCGCCCCGTTCGCGGCCGGCATCAACCGCGTGCAGCAACTGCTCGGCGAGCACTTCGCGCCGGCGCAGGGCGGCGCGTACACCAGCGCGGCGGTGGGCCGCGTCGTGCAGTCGATCGACGGGGCGGCCATCGGCCAGAGCTCGTGGGGGCCGACGGGCTTCGCGATCCTGCCGTCGCAGGCCGCGGCCGAGGCCGCCCTGTACACGCTGCGGGCCGATCGCCTGCTCGAACCCGGCGTCACGGTGAGCATCGTCGCCGGCCTCAACCGTGGCGCGCTGCTCTCCGAGCACGCCTGCGAACCCCATTGAAGAGCGCACCATGGAACGCCCCTACATCCTCCACATGTTCACGCCGGGCCGGCAGATGAGCCCGTTCGACGTCAACATGGCCGCCGACGCCGGCTACCAGGTGATCGCGCCGTACTGCGACGCGACGCTCGACGACATCACCGCGCTGACGCAGGACGCGATCTTCTCGCGCGGCCCGAAGGGCGTGGCACGCACCGGGCTGTTCATCGGCGGACGCAACGCGATGCTCGCGGCCGACATGCTGGAGCGCGCCCGGGCCTCGATGGTCAAGCCCTTCGTCGTGTCGGTGATGGCCGACCCGRGCGGCGCCTACACCACCGCCGCGGCGATGGTGGCCTGCACCGAGGCCGCGTTGCAGAAGCAGCACGGCCACGGCCTCACCGGCCTGCGCCTGGTGGTGCTCGGCGGGCTCGGCCCGGTGGGCCGCATCGCCGGCGTGATCGCCGCGCAGGCGGGCGCGCGGGTGTCGCTGTCCAGCCGCAGCGGCGCCGCCGCGGCCGAGGCCGCCGCGCAGGAGACCGGCACGCGCTTCCAGGTCGCGCTGCACGGCGTGTCGGGTGCCGACCATGCGGCGGTGCGCGCCTCGCTCGCCGATGCCGACGTGGTGCTGRCCTGCGCCGCGGCCGGCGTGCAGGTGGTCTCGCCCGAGGACCTGAAGGCAGCGAAGCGGCTCAAGGTGGCGGCCGACGTCAATGCCGTGCCGCCGGAAGGCATCGCCGGCGTCGGCGTGATGGACGACGGCAAGCCGCTGGCCGGCAGCTCTGCCGTGGGCATCGGCGCGCTCGCGGTGGGCAACGTGAAGTACCAGACGCAGCACCGCCTGCTGGTGCAGATGCGCGAATCCGACAAGAAGGCGCTGGTGCTCGGCTTTCCGGAGGCGTTCGCCACCGCGCGCGCGTTCCTCGCGGAGCGCGCGGCCGGCGAAGCGGTTTGAATCGCCCATCCGCCGGCGTGATCGCCGTCGCGGCGCTGTCCGCCCGCATGATGGCCGAGGCCGCCGTGCGCGACGGCTTCGACGTGGTCGCACTCGACCTGTTCGG
>NZ_JBFUFP010000255.1:0-6147 GCF_056403375.1 Rhizobacter sp. P2_H2 | reverse complement strand
GGGCACGCCACCATCCGTTCGGACTGAGGTATCGAAGTCCCGCTCGGCACTCGCAGGCTCTTCACACAAAGCCACCGGCTCGGCAAAGGCGCGCGCAAATCGCCCCAGACGGGCTTACGTCATCGTCCCGGCAATCACGACAACCACGATCACCACGCCGATCGTCAGGTTCACCGCCACCCAATCGCGGATCGCCTTCAGCGCGGCACCGGCCGCCGCCCAATCCTGAGCGGCGCTCGCGCGCTGCACGCGCTTGAACAGCGCAAAGCGGATGTGGCCGAAGATCGCGACCATCAGCAGCCCGAGCCCGGCCATCACGCTCCATTCGAGCGGCATGTTGAACGGACCGCCGGTCGCCTTCGTCGTCGACGCGACGCGCCCCACCATCCAGCCGCCGCTCAGCACGGTGACCAGCGCCACCCACAGCACGATGCCGAAGAAGCGCTGCAGCACCGACTGCATCAGCGGCACGCGCTCGGCCGGCGGCAGGTGCGCCGCGCCGGGCCGCAGGCAGAACAGCGTGAAGAACATGCCGCCGAGCCAGACGATCACCGACAGGAAGTGCAGGACTTTCAGGCTGGCGTAGAGCATCGTGGGTCTTTCGTGCGTTGGACTTCAGTTCAATGTCGTGCTGCCGGGCGGCTGGTCGCGTGGCAGCGTGAACAGCTCGCCGACGTCGACCGCGTCGAAGTGGTACTTGATGCCGCAGAAGTCGCAACCCACCTCGACCCGGCCCTGCTCGGCGACCACCCCGTCGACCTCCTCGCGGCCCAGCCCCTTCAGCATCGCGCCGACGCGCTCGCGCGAGCAGGTGCACGCGAAATGCGGCCCGAGTTCGCCGGTCATCGGCGGGAAGCGGCGCACGGTCTCTTCCCAGAACAGCCGGCGCAGTACGGTCTCGGCATCGAGCGTCAGCAACTCGTCGGCGGTGAGGGTCGAGGCCAGGTGCGAGATGCGGTTGTAGGCCTCGTTCAGGCCGATCTCGTCTTCGTTGCGGCGGCCGGCGAGGTTGCCCTCGCCCTCGATCGGCAGGCGCTGGATCAGCAGGCCGGCGGCCACCTCGTCGTTGGCCGCGAGGATCAGCCGCGTGTCGAGCTGCTCGGACTGCAGCATGTAGTGCTCCAGCACGTCGGCCAGCTTCTGCAGCGGCTCGCCGCCGTCGCCGTGCAGCGCGACCACGCCCTGGTACGGCTGCTGCCCAGGGCCGCGCGGCTTCGGGTCGAGCGTGATCGCGCAACGGCCCTTGCCGCCGGCGTTGACCATCGCGGCCAGGCGCGCATCGGGCGCCACCTCGCCGACCACCTTCGCGGTGACGCGGAACGCGAGGTCGGACTGCACCTCGGCCACCGCCAGCTTGACCGGCCCGTCGCCGAAGATCTGCATCACGAGCGAGCCTTCGAACTTGATGTTCGACTGCATCAGCACCGCCGCGGCCGACATCTCGCCGAGCAGCGCGCGCACCGCGGGCGGGAAGGCATCGGATGCCGTGCTGCGCCGGCGCAGGATCTCGACCCAGGAATCGGTCAGGCGCACCAGCATGCCGCGCACCGGCAGGCCTTCGAACAGGAATTTGTGAAGCTCGCTCATCAGGTGATTTCTTTCAGGCCGGACTGGTAGCGCCGGGCGTTCTCGACATAGTGGGCGGCGCTCTTCTCGAGCCCCTGCATCTGCTCTGGCGACAGCTGGCGCACCACGCGGGCCGGCGTGCCCAGGATCAGCGAGCCGTCCGGGAAACTCTGGCCCTCGGTGACCAGCGCGCCGGCGCCCACCAGGCAATGGCGGCCGATCTTCGCGCCGTTCAGCACCACGGCCTGGATGCCGATCAGCGAATGATCGCCGACCGTGCAGCCGTGCAGCATGGCCTGGTGGCCGACCGTCACGCCCTCGCCGACCGACACCGGAAACCCGGCATCGGCGTGCACGACGCTGTTGTCCTGGATGTTGCTGCCGCGGCCGATCGCGATGCGCTCGGTGTCGCCGCGGATCACGACGCCGAACCAGACGCTCGCGTCGTCGCCCAGGCTGACGTTGCCGATCACGCGGGCGCTGTCGGCCACCCAGGCCGACGCGGCGATGTCGGGAGACAGCTCCCCCAGTTGGTAGACGGCCATGGCGATCGCCCGAAATGCACAGCCTATGATTCTAGGGATGAACCCGCGACAGCGCGCCCTGGAGGTCTTGAGCCTCCGCGACCCCACCGAGAAAGCAGCCGCGGCGCGGGCGCTGTTCGAGCAGCTCGATGCCGCGTTGATCGATCCCGATGAAGCCATCGCGGTGCCCGCGAGCCTGCCCGGCCGGCCCGAGCGCCCTCGCCTGGTGCCGCCAAAGGAGGTGGCGATGCGCTCGGCCTTCACGCCCGAGGGCCGCGCGGCGCTGCTGCACGCGATCGCGCACATCGAGTTCAACGCGATCAACCTGGCGCTGGATGCAGCGTTCCGCTTTGCAGGCATGCCGGCGGCGTTCTACGCCGACTGGCTGCGGGTCGCGAGCGAGGAGGCGCTGCATTTCTCGCTGCTGCGCGAACACCTGCGCAGCGGCGGCCACGACTACGGCGACTTCGATGCGCACGACGGCCTGTGGCTGATGACGCAGCGCACCGCGGGCGACGTGGTCGCGCGCATGGCGCTGGTGCCGCGCACGCTGGAAGCCCGCGGGCTGGACGCGACGCCGCCGCTGCAGGCCAAGTTCCGCAAGGCCGGCGACGCGCGCACGGTCGAGATCCTCGACGTGATCCTGCGCGACGAGATCGGCCATGTCGCGATCGGCAACCACTGGTACCGCTGGCTGTGCCGCCGCGACGGGCTCGATCCGATCGCGCACTACGCGGTGCTGGTGCGGCAGTACGAGGCGCCGCGGCTGCGGCCGCCGTTCAACCGCGAGGCGCGCGAGGCGGCGGGGTTCAGCGCAGAGGAGCTGGCGTTCCTGAGCGCGCCGTGACCGCAGGCGGCTCCGCCACGAACCACCGCTTCAACCCGAGGAAGTGCTTCTCGAACAGGTGGTACGACGCCATCGCGAGCGCGAGCGTGACGAGCGTGCCGGCGGCGATGTAGCCCAGCGCCAGCGCAGGGCCCGCATGCTCGTACAGCCCGAGCGACTGCAGCAGCGGCTTGCCGGCCAGGTCGTGCAGCGGCTTGTGGAAGATGTACATCGCATAGCTGTAGCGGCCCAGCATGCGCAGCGGCGCGGCGCGCAACCAGCCGACCCAACCGCCGACCACCGCACCATCGGCCACGGCATCCCCCGCGGCCGCAGCGACCACGCCGAGCGCGAACACCACCGCCAGCACGCTGTAACCGAGCGTCTGCCCGAGCGGCGACGTGCGCGGATACCCGTGCGTCACGACGAAGCCGRCCGCTGCCAGCACCAGCGCGCCGATGATCAGCCGCTGCCGCAGCGCGATCGCCCGCGCCGCCGCGCCCGGCAACTGCAGCCACGCCGCCGCCGCACCGCCGATCGCCAGCGCATCGAGCCGCGTCACGGTGAACGAATACACCGGATCCGGCCCCAGCCCGGCCGCCAGCATGCCGATGCGCACGCCGAGGATCGCCAGCGCGATCGCACCGCACCAGCGCAGCACCTGCCCGGCCGAGCGCCGATGCACCAGCAGCGGCCACAGCAGGTAGAACTGCTCCTCCACCGCGAGCGACCAGAAATGCGGGAACGCATGCGTCGCGCTGCCATAGGGCGCCGTCCAGTTCGACAGGTAGAGCCACAGCCACAGCTGCTGCGGCCGGTCGACCTCCCAGCGCGCCGGCATCGCGCCCAGCGCCGGCAGCACGATGAAGGCGAGCGCGAGCGTCGCGTAGTACAGCGGGAAGATCCGCAGCAGGCGCCGTCCGAAGAAGGCCTGGTAGTAGTTCGGCGCGTCCTGGGTCTGCAGCAGGATGCGCGTGATCAGGAAGCCGCTCAGCACGAAGAACAGCTGCACGCCGATCCAGCCCAGGTCGAACGCGAGCTCGAAGACCTTGCCGACAAGGCCGGACGGCCCTTCGAGGATCTGGAAGTTGTGGCACAGCACCAGCACGATGGCCAGGCCGCGCACGCCGTCGAGCGCGGGCAGGTGCTGCGGAATGCGCGCAGCGGGAGAGGAATTCATGGGGGACGTTCCGGGGTCGAGGCCGTTTGTAGCATCGCGCCGCGCCGCACGACACCCCGTATCCACGGGCCGCACCTCCGCCGGAACCCCGGATCGACCCCGGGCGGAAACCGGTTTCGGCAGGCTTACACTGCAGCGGCCCGCGACTTGCTAGCTCGCGGACCCAACAATCCCGTTCTCACACAACAGACCACCCCAGGGGTATCCATGACCGCATTGAACACCCGTCGCTTCCTGCAAACGGCCGGCCTGGCCGTCGCCGGCCTGCTGCTCGCTGCCTGCAGCAAGCAGGAGCCCACCGCCGCCGCACCGGCCGCCTCGGCACCGGCCGTCGTCGCCTCCGCACCGGCCCCGGCGCCCGCCAAGGTCTACGCCGTCGGCACCGACGCCGCCTACGCACCGTTCGAATCGCAGAACGAGAAGGGCGAGATCGTCGGCTTCGACATCGACGTCGTCACCGCCATCGCGAAGAAGGCCGGCATCGAGGTGAAGTTCACCAACACGCCGTGGGAAGGCATCTTCAACACGCTCGGCCAGGGCGACCGCGACCTGCTGGTCTCGGCCATCACCATCACCGACGAGCGCAAGCAGACGATGGACTTCGCCGGCCCCTACTTCGACGCGCAGCAGCTGATCGCCGTCAAGAAGACCTCGAAGATCTCGAAGTTCGACGACCTGAAGAAGCTGAAGGTCGGCGTGCAGACCGGCACCACCGGTGACGAGGTCGTCAGCAAGCTGCAGGGCAAGACCAGCACCAACATCAAGCGCTTCGAGTCGACCCCGCTCGCGCTGAAGGAGCTGGAAGCCGGCGGCGTCGACGCGGTCGTGGCCGACAACGGCGTGGTCATCAACTACGTCGCCAACAATGCCGACAGCAAGTTCAAGACGGTCGCCGACAAGGCCTTCGCGCCCGAGCAATACGGCATCGCCGTCAAGAAGGGCAACGCCGAGCTGCTCGACAAGCTGAACAAGGGCCTGGCCGACATCAAGGCCGACGGCACCTACGACCAGATCTACGCGAAGTACTTCGGCGCCCCGGCTGCGGCCGCGCCGGCCGCTTCGGCTGCCTCGAAGTAAACCCGCGCCGAGCCGGTCATGGATTTGCGCTGGGGCATTCTGGCCGGCTACGGGCCGCTCTTCCTGTCGGGCCTGTGGACGACGATCCTGCTGACGCTGATCGCGATCGGCGCCGGGCTGCTGCTCGGCGTCGCCCTCGGGCTGGTCAGCAGCTCGCGCGATGCGCCGCCGCCGAAGTCGGCGCCGGCGCGCTGGTTCCTGGCCGGGCTGCGCTCGCTCACGCTGGCCTACGTGACCTTCTTCCGCGGCACGCCGCTGTTCGTGCAGATCCTGCTGGTGCATTTCGCGCTGATGCCGGCGCTGATCCACCCGGACGGCGGGCTGCTGCTCAGCGGCGAGGCGGCGCGCGAGTTCCGCCAGAACCACGGCGCGTTCTTCTCCGGCGCGCTCGCGCTGACGCTGAACGCCGGCGCCTACATCTCCGAGATCTTCCGCGCCGGCATCCAGAGCATCCACCTCGGGCAGACCCAGGCCGCCTACAGCCTGGGCTTCACGCACCCGCAGGCGATGCGCTTCATCGTGCTGCCGCAGGCCTTCCGCCGCATGATGCCGGCGCTGGTCAACGAGGGCATCACGCTCATCAAGGACTCGTCGCTGGTGTCGGCGATCGGCCTGGCCGAGCTGGCGCTGGCCGCCCGCACCGTGGCCGGCACCTACTCCCGCTACTGGGAGCCCTACCTCGCGATTTCGGCGCTGTACCTCGTGCTGACCCTGCTGCTCTCGATGCTGGCCAAACGCCTCGAGGCCCCGGCTCACCTGCGCGGGCGCTGAGCGCTGCGGCTTCGGCCGCGCGTCAATGTCGTTTGATGACAACGTTTCGGGCGGCGTTTCGCGTGTTCGAGCCTTCGGTTTTCCATATCGAAGCCTCCGCCGCATAACATTTGCGTCTTGCACCTTCAAGACAAAAGCAATGGGTGCAGCAGATACACGCCATCCCCAACCCCAAGGAAAGCATCCATGAAACGCTCCCTCAT
>NZ_JBFUFP010000254.1:0-6157 GCF_056403375.1 Rhizobacter sp. P2_H2 | reverse complement strand
GCGCAGGTGAAGGGGACGGAGCGGGAGCGGGGGAAGGCGCCGGTGCCGGCGAAGGGGCTGGCGCAGGCGCGGGCGTCGGCGCATCCGACACCGGCGGCGGCGCGCTGACGTCCTCGCTGTCCTTGCCGCCGCAGGCGGCCAGCAACGCAACGCTGAGGAAGGTGGCCGCCAAGTGTCGGCCGTGGTGGCCGTGGCGAAGGACGTTTACAAACGGCATGACGCGTCTCGCTTGCTTGCAAATGTGGCGCTTCGTGTCACCGGAACACGCCCGTTCGGGGCGGGTTCCGTCAGGACACGACGGTCATCCCCGGCGTTCGGGGGGCATACGGCCAGGGCTGCAGGATCGGTGCCTGCTGCCTCAGGCGTCGTGCACCCGCTCGCCGTCGACGCGCAACGCGCCCTGCCCCGCCAACTCCGCCACGAGCTGACGACAACCGGTCGACGCATCGGCCCAGCCGAGCTGCCGCGCGATGCCGGCGAACAGCCGCGTCGCCTCGGCCCACGCCAGCAACGCCGGCCAGTCCTGCGAGCGCTGCTCCATCAGGCGGTACTTCAGCAGCACCTTCGCGCCGTGGCGCGCATGGCGCAGCGGATCGGCGCGGAAGCCGGCGAGCCGCGAGCGGGCACGCGACAACGCGCCGGCCACGTCGTCGAACGGCGCGCCATGGCCGGGCACCACGGTCCGCACCGGCAGCCGCTCGACCAGGTCGAGCACAGCACCGACCTCGTCGAACGCATCGACACCGTCGAGCTCCGGGAACACCACGCCGAAGCCGTTCTCCCACAGCGCATCGGCCGACAGCAGCACGCCCTCATGCGCTTCGAACAACATCAACGACTGCGGATCGTGGCCCGGTGCCGCCAGCGCCTGCCACGCCCGGCCGCCAGCCTGCAGCACCTCGCCCGGTGCCAGCGACGACTGCGCGGTGAAGCGCTCGCACAGCTGGCCGGTCGCGCGGTACGACAGCGCGTCTTCGTCCCACGCCTGCACCGTCTGCCAGCTGGCGCTCGGCACCGTGACGGCAGCACCCAGCGCGCGCTGCAGCGTCGCGTTGCCGCCGCAGTGGTCGGAGTGCAGGTGCGTGTTGACGATGCGCGCGAGCGGCGCGCCGGCCAGCGCCTGCCGCACCAGCGCCAGCGTCTGCGGCGCATGCAGGCAATGGCCGCTGTCGACCAGCACCGCGCCCTCGCCCTGTTCGTCGTGCATGCCGTGCAGCAGCACGTTGTTCGACGACAGCCAGCCGCGCTCCAGCACCTCCACGCCGGTGGGCAGCGGTGTCGTCATTGCCGCACGGCCTCGATGCCGATCTGCAGCTTCACCGTGTCGCCGACGACCGGCAGCCCGTAGGTGATGCCGAAGCCGCTGCGCGAGAACTCCGCCTCGAAGTCGCCGCCGCAGACCTCGCGCTTGAGCACCGGGTGCTCGTAGCAGTTGAAGCTGACCGCGCGCAGGCTCAGCGGCTGCGACGCACCGTGCAGCGTCAGCTCGCCGCGCAGCTCCACCGGCTTGCCGTCGGCGAAGCGGAACTGGCTGGCGACGAAGTAGGCCTGCGGGTGGTTCTTCACGTCGAGGAAGCTGTGGCTGCGCAGGATGGTGTCGAGCGGCGCCACGCCGCTGTTGATCGACGCGGTACCGATCGTGATCGACGTTTCGCCTTGTTGCGCCGCACGATCGAGCGTGACGTGGCCGCTGATGTCGTCGAAGCGGCCGCGGCTGGTCGAGGTGCCGAAATGGCGCACCTCCCACTGGATGTGGGTGTGCGCCGGATCGATCAGGTAGACCGCCTGCGTTTGGTTCGCGGCCGGTGCTTGCGCGGCCGCCAAGTGGGCACCCGCCAGCAGTGCGGAAGCCACCAAGCTGCCCCGCAAGAACGCGGGTTTCAGAGCAGTGAAGGAGGAGGACATGCGTGCTCTCGGGGACGACAGGCTGCCGATAATGCGTCATCCGGCCGATCGCTGCCGCCAAGGACCTCCATGCCCGCAGTTCCGGCGGAATCCTCCACCTCCTCGCCGCACCTCGGCGCTGACCTGGCGCGCCTCGTGGCCGACGAGCAGACGGCGCTGCTCTACCAACGCTCGCACACCGCCACGATGACCGGCGTGCCCTTCGCGCTGCTGGTGTGCTGGGGCCTGATCCCCTACGACTCGCCGCTGCAGCTGTGGGCCTGGTTCGCGATGCGCTGCACCATCACCGGCACGCGGCTGCTGCTGCGCCAGCGCTTCTTCGCGCAGGCCGAGCCGGCGACCCGGCCGTGGCGCGGCCGGCTGCTCGCGGTGCTGGCGGTCGACGGCTTCGTCTGGAGCCTGGCCGTGGCGTGGCTGAGCCCGCCGCACCACCCCGACATCGTCGCGCTGATGGTGGCCTCGCTGGTCGGCGTGTCGGCCGTGGCGCTGTTCGTGCTGCAGGCCGCGTGGTCGGCGTGCGCGTCCTTCCTGGTGTCGCTGCTGTTGCCGGTGGTGGTGGCGCAGGCGCTGCAGGATTCCCGCGCTGGCATGTTCACCGCGATCGGCGTGCTGCTCTTCCTCGGCCTGATGCTGTGGGAGGCGCGCCGCGCCGAGCTGCGCATCCGCGAACTGCTGCGGCTGCGCTTCACCACCGACCGCATCGCCGAGGAGCGCGCCGAGGCGCTCGCGCTGGCGCAGCGACAGAGCAGCGTGAAGAGCCAGTTCCTCGCGACAATGAGCCACGAGATGCGCACGCCGCTGCACGGCATCCTCGGGCTCGCGCGATTGCTGCGGCGCCAGCCCGAGCCGCCGACCGCCGCGCAGTGGGACGTGATCGAGCGCGCCGGCGAGCACCTGCTGGCGCAGATCAACGACATCCTCGATTTCTCGCACCTGCAGGGCGGCACGATCGCGCTCGCGCAACAGCGCTTCGACCTCGCGCAGCTGGTCGACGACGTGGTCGCGCAGTCGTCCCCCGCRGCGAGCGAGCGCGGGCTGCTGCTGCAGGCGCGCCTGTCGATGACACGCCCGGCGCTGGTGGTGGGCGATGCGGCGCGGTTGCGCCAGGTGCTGCAGCAATTGCTGGGCAACGCGATCAAGTTCACCGAGGCCGGTTCGGTGACGGTGATCGTCAAGCACCACCCGGTGCGCGGGCGGGTGCGCATCGACGTGCGCGACACCGGCATCGGCATCGCGGCGGTCGACCGCGGCCGCATCTTCGATGCGTTCCAGCAGGGCGACAACTCGTTCCGACGCCGCTACGGCGGCACCGGCCTGGGCCTGACGATCGCACGCGAACTGGCGCGCGCGATGGGCGGCGACCTGGTGTGCACCAGCGTGCCGGGCGAGGGATCGAACTTCCGCCTGACGCTGGCGCTGCCGACGGCGCCGGAAGACGCACCGGTCGAACCCGCCGCCGCGACCGGCGAGCGCAGCGGCCGCCTGCTGAGCGGCCACGTGCTGCTGGCCGAGGACAACCCGGTGAATGCGCTGGTGGCCGAGGCGGCGCTGCAGGGCCTGGGGCTGTCGGTGCAGGTGGTGGGCGACGGCGAGCAGGCAGTGGCGGCGTTCAAGGTGCACCGGCCCGACCTGGTGCTGATGGACTGCCAGATGCCGCTGATGGACGGCTTCGAGGCGGCACGCCGCATGCGCGAGCACGAGCAGGAGGCCGGCGACGGCCGGCGCACGCCGATCGTCGCGCTGACCGCCAATGCGATGGACGGCGACCGCGAGCGCAGCCTGGCCGCCGGCATGGACGACCACATGGCCAAGCCGTTCCGCGACGATGCGCTGTGGGCGACATTGCGGCGGCTGCTGGCGCAAGGCAGGGACTGACCGCCGTCAGGGAAGCGTCATCGGGCTTTCATCAGGCATCGATAGAGTCCGCCGGTTTTCAACCGACGACCTCCCCATGCAGCACCCGTTCCTCCACCGGCGCCACCTGATCGCCGCCTCGATCGCTTCTCTCTGCGCACTGGCCGCGTGCGGCGGCGGCGGTGACAGCGGCCCTGCGGACGGAGGAACCGTCTCCGCCCCGCCGGCGCCGCAAGGCCTGGGGCATGCCGACACCGCGCCGGTGGCCGATGTGCAGGCGGTGCCGCCCTTCGTCGACTTCGCCGCCACGAACCAGCGCGGCGACGCCCGCTATGCAACGCTGGACACGAACGCCGGCGTGCGCGCCGTCTCGGGGTTTCTCGACATCTGGAAGCCGAGCACGCTGCTCGTCGATGCGGGGGCCAGCGCCGCCGCGAACGGCAGCTTCCCCGCGGTCGTGACGTCGAGCTGGAGCGGCATTCCGGGCGACGCCACCGACGGCACGGTGCTCAACGCCGGCACGCACGCAGCGAACATCCAGTACGTCGTCGACCTCACGTCCCGGCGCACCGCGGCCCAGGAGCTGGCGGCCTACCTCGACGACCGGCGCGGCAAGGGCTACAGCGTGACCGACGGCCTCGGCCCGGTGACGAGCGCATGGCGCACCGCGGCCCAGCAGACCACCACCATCTMGAGCATCGCGGCCGACGCGAACAGCGTGCTCTACAACGACGGCGGCAACAACATCGGCGTGGGCGGCAGCGGCAACGCCAGCTTCGGCAGCGTCGTCGACTTCATCGGTGYCATCGGCACCAATGCGTCCACCGAGCCGGCCAAGCGCTTCTACAAGTACGCGCGGCCGTGGCGCTGGAGCACGAGCGTCGTGGTGGCGCCGTCGCTGGTGCCGGCGAAGAGCAGCACGCCGACCACCGACGGCGGCTACATCAGCGGCCACTCCGCGGAAGCCACGCGCGATGCCGTGGCCATGGCCTACGTGTTTCCGCAGCGCTTCCAGGAGATGGTGGCACGCGGGCTCGAACTCGGCGAGAACCGCATCCTGGCCGGCATGCATTCGCCGCTCGACGTGATGGGGGGCCGCATTCTCGGCCAGGCTTCGGCGGCCGCGAACATCGTGGACCCCGCCAACGCCGCGCTGAAGCAGGCCGCCTTCGCCCAGGCGCAAGGCACGCTGAAGGCCGCCGCGGGCGTGACGACGGCCGAAGCGCTCAACGCCTTCGCCCACTCGGCCGACACGTCGACCGATCGCTTCGCGGATCGCGCCGCCAACCGGGTGGCCTACCTGCGACGCCTCACCTACGGGCTCACGCCGATCGGCGACACCAGCAAGGCCGCCACGGTGCCCAAGGGGGCCGAAGCGCTGCTGGAAACACGGCTGCCCTATCTCGATGCGGGCCAGCGCCGCGTGGTGTTGAAGAGCACGGCGCTGCCGTCGGGCTACCCCGGCCTCGATGACAAGGAGGGCTGGGGCCGCCTGAACCTGTTCGCCGCCGCTGACGGCTACGGCGCGTTCACCGGCGACGTGACGGTCGGCATGGACGCCTCGCTCGGTGGCTTCAGTGCCGCGGACGCCTGGCGCAACGACATCGCCGGCGCCGGCAAGCTCACCAAGGCCGGCACAGGCTCCCTGACGCTGGCCGGTGCCAACACCTATTCGGGCGGCACGGAGATCACGGGCGGTTCGCTGGTGGCGGGTTCGGCCACCGCCCTCGGGGCGGGCGACGTCTTCGTCGGTGCAGGCACGCTCGTCTGCAGCGCACCGTCCACGCTGTCGATCGGCGGGGCGCTCTCGGTCCTGGGCGGTGCCAACCTGACGCTGCAGATCGGCGATGCGGGCGCGGGCCGCGTCAGCGCCGGCGGCACGGTGACGTTGACGGGCGGCACGCTGACGGTGACCTTCAAGCCCGGGTTCGCCCCGAGCGTGGGCGACACGCTGAGCGTGCTCAAGGGCACGAGCCTGCGTGGCAAGTTCAGCACGATCTCGGTGACCGGCTACAAGGTCACGCCAACCTACACGGCCACGCAGCTGCTGCTGAGCATCGACGGCTGAGCCCGTCAAGGGCGGCGCGTCCGCCCTTGACGCTCAGTGCCCGCCGCCCAGGTACGCCGCCTTCACCGCCGGATCGTTCTTCAGCCGCTCGGCCGGGCCGTGCACCGAGATGCGGCCGTTCTCGAGCACGTAGCCGTAGTCGGCGACGTTCAGTGCCGCGGCTGCGAACTGCTCGACCAGCAGCATCGTGACGCCCTCGGACTTCAGCCGCGCGATGATGCGGAACACCTCTTCGACGAGGATCGGCGCGAGCCCCATCGACGGCTCGTCGAGCAGCACGATCTCGGGGTTCAGCATCACCGCGCGCGCCATCGCGAGCATCTGCTGCTC
>NZ_JBFUFP010000253.1:0-6175 GCF_056403375.1 Rhizobacter sp. P2_H2 | reverse complement strand
TGGCCGCACAGCCGCAGCTGGGGCTATGGCCCGAGCGGTGGGCTCGGGCTGGTCGTGATCATCCTGATCGTGCTGCTCCTGATGGGCAGGATCTAGAACGGCGACTAGAAACGCGACCCCGGTTGCTGCAGGAACAGCGCCTCCTCGGGTGACGACGCCCGCCCGAGGATCGCGTTGCGGTGCGGAAAGCGCCCGAAGCGCGCGATGACCTCGCGGTGCTTGTGCGCGTAATCCAGCATGCCCTGCAGCACCGGCGCCTCGTGTGCGAGGCGGGTGAAGCGCGCCACCGCCTCGTCCTGGCAGGCCAGGTCTTCGGCATGCTCGAACGGCATGTAGGCGAAGGCACGCCGCAGCGGCGGCAGGCCCAGGTCGAGCCCGTTGTCGCACAGCGCCCGGGCGGCGGCCAGCGCCAGTGCATCGCCGGCAAACGAACGCTCGCGGTCGCGGAACACGTTGCGCGTGAACTGGTCGAGCAACAGGATGCGCGCCAGTGCCGCATCGGCCGGCGCCTGCCAGTCGAGCAAGCCGCCGGCGAGCGCCTCGTCGATCAAGAGCCCGAAGCGCTCGGCGATCTCGAGGTCGGTCTGCGCGCTCTTCGTGAACCACAGCGCGCGCATCTCGCCCGGCTCGGGACCGAACCACCAGTCCAGCAGCTCGGCCGCGCGCGGGTCCATCGCTTCTTTCAGCGTCCGAGTCCTAACGACCCAATTGCTGCCACAGGTAGCTGTACTCCAGCGCCTGCAGGTGCGCGCGCTGCTCGTTGTCGGCCGCGCCGCCGTGGCCGCCCTCGATGTTCTCGTAGTACAGCAGCTCGTGCCCCTGCGACAGCATCAGCRCCGCCATCTTGCGGGCATGGGCCGGGTGCACCCGGTCGTCGCGCGTCGACGTGGTGAACAGCACCTTCGGGTACTTCACGCCCTTGCGCACGTTCTGGTACGGGCTGTACTTCGAGATGAAGGCCCACTCGGCCGCATCGTCCGGGTTGCCGTACTCGGCCATCCACGAGGCGCCCGCCAGCAGCGTGTGGAAGCGCCGCATGTCGAGCAGCGGCACCTGGCAGACCACCGCGTTGAAGAGGTCGGGGCGCTGCGTGAACGTGGCGCCCACCAGCAGCCCGCCGTTGCTGCCRCCCATGATGCCGAGGTGGCGCGGCGCGGTGATCTTCTGCGCGACCAGGTCTTCGGCGACCGCGATGAAGTCGTCGTAGCTGTGCTGCTTGTTCGCCTTCACCGCGCTCTGGTGCCAGGCCGGCCCGAACTCGCCGCCGCCGCGGATGTTGGCCACCACCAGCACGCCGCCGCGCTGGTACCAGGCGCGGCCGAAGCTGCCCGAATACCAGGGCTTCAGCGAGATCTCGAAGCCGCCATAGCCGTACAGCAGCGTCGGGTTGCCGCCGTCGGCCTTCGCGCCCTGCGGCCAGACCACGAAGTAGGGCACGCGCGTGCCGTCCTTCGAGGTCGCGAAGCGCTGCTCGGCGCGCATGCCCTTCGAATCGAACAGGCCCTTGCGCGACTTCAGCAGCTCGCGATCGTCGTTCGCGGTGCCCGCGAGGTACAGCGAATCGGGCGTCAGGAAATCGGTGTACGTCAGCAGGTAGCGCTCGGCCAGCGGGTCGTTCTTGATCAGCGGGTCGTGCAGGCTGCTGATGCCCAAAGCGCCGGGGAAGGGCGCCGCGATCTCGCGCCGCGTGAAGCCCTTGGGATCCTTGTGCCACTGCTCCAACTTGCCCGCCACGTTGTCGAGCACGTTCAGCAGCACGTGGTCGCGCGTGGTGGTGTAGCCCGACAGCGAGCGTGTCGGTGTCGGCGTGAACAGCGTGCGCAGCTTGCGCTCGCCGCGCAGCCAGGCGGCCGCGTCGCCGTAGAGCAGCGAGCCGCTCGCGAACTTGTCGGCACCGGCCTGGAAATCGCTGCGCAGGTGCAGCAGCAGGGTGTCGCGCAGGAAGCCCACCGACGCGTCGTCCGGCACATCGAGCTTGACGAGCTTGTCGCCGCTCAGCAGGAACTGGTGGCTGTTGTAGAAGTCGAGCGCGCGGCTGAAGACGATGCGCTCGAAGCCCGGTGTGCGGTCGACGCTGACGCTCACCGCCACGTCCTTGGCCTCGCCCTCGAACACCGTGACCGCCTCGGCCAGCGGCGTGCCGCGCTTCCAGCGCTTGACGATGCGCGGGTAGCCCGAATCGGTGAGGGAGCCGGGGCCGAAATCGGTGCCGACGTAGATCGTGTTCTCGTCCAGCCAGTCGACTTCGGATTTGGCCTCGGGCAGCGTGAAGCCGTCCTTGACGAACTGCTTCGTGACGGCGTCGAACTCGCGCACCACCTTCGCATCGGCTCCGCCGCGCGACAGCGAGACCAGGCAGCGCCGGTAGTCCGGGCCGAGCACGGCGGCGCCGCCCCAGACCCAGTTCTCCTTCTCGGCGGCACCGAGCGCGTCGAGGTCGATCACCGTTTCCCAGGCCGGTTCGGCCTTGCGGTACTCGGCCAGCGTGGTGCGCCGCCACAGGCCGCGCTTGTGGTTCTCGTCCTGCCACAGGTTGTAGAGCCAGTCGCCGCGGCGCGAGACGGCCGGGATGCGGTCCTTCGCGTTCAGCACCTCGAGCAGCTGGCTGCGGGTGGGCGCGAACTCGGGGCGCGCGGTCAGCTCCTTCTGCGATGCGGCGTTGCGCTCGCGCACCCAGGCGAGGGCGCGTTCGCCCTGCACCTCTTCGAGCCAGGCGAACGGATCGGCACCGGCGCCGGTGGCGGCGCTGGTGGCCGCAGATGCAGCGGAGGAAGCAGGGGTTTGCGACATGGCAGGCGTGGCGGTCAGGCCCAGCAGGGGAGTGGCGACGGCGCCGACGGTGCCTGCGAGCAGGCGGCGGCGAGTGGCGGAGATGCGGGACGAAGTGGGAAACGTCAAGGTCATGCCCTCAGGAACGAGGTTTCCGGATGGCGCTCCATGTAGGCGCGCACGTACGAACACTGCGGATCGATCTTCAGGTTCTCGGTCATCGCGTGGTCGAAGGCGGCCTCGACCAGCTCGCCGGCGATGCCGCGGCCTTGCAGTGCCGGCGGCACCTCGGTGTGCGTCATCTGCATGACGTCGCCGGCGAGCCGGTAGTCGGCCACGCAGAGCTGGCCATCGACGGTGGCTTCGAAGCGCTGCTGCGCCGGGTTGTGGGTGACGAGCACGGGTTGGCTCATGGTCGGGTCTCCTCCAACGGCGGACTGATGATCAGCCGGAGTCTGCCAGCACCCGAACGGTTTTTTTCAACGGATTTCGCGGCTGCAGGAGCTCAGGCTTCGGGCGTCAGCCGCTGCGGCGCGACCTCGATGCTGCGCGTGCCGTCGCCGACCCAGACGGTGCCGTCCTGCACCGTCACCTGCAGCTGCATCGTGCGCTGCGCGAGCGCGGCCAGCGCCTGGCTCTGCTCGGCCGGCACCTGCCAGACGGCGAGGTTGCGCGCCCGGGTGACCTTGGTCGCGATGCCGGCCCACCAGATCGGCGTGCTGTGGCTGAAGCTGTACACCGTGACGCGCTCGGCGCGCGGGCTCGCCTTCATCAGGCGCTTGTCGTCGGGCTGGCCGACCTCGAGCCACTGCACGATCTGGCCGGTCAGGTCCTTCTGCCAGARGTCGGGCTCGTCGGTGTCCCACAGGCTTTTCGCGAACTCGAGCGCGCCGTTGTCGTTGTCGGCCGGCACGTTCAAGGCGAACGCGAGCAGCCGCATCATCATCCGCTCGTCGGTCTCCGACGGGTGGCGGGCGATCGTCACGCCGTGATCGCCATAGACATTGCGGTCCATGTCGGCCAGCTGGATCGTGGCCTTGTAGATGGTGGCTTTCAATGCCATGGCGGTAAGTGTCCGGAAAGAGAAGACGGCCGGAAAAGCAAAAGGGGCCTGGATTAGACCAGACCCCTTTCAGGAGGAAGTGCCGAACGGCTTACCAGCGGTCGGAGCGCATCAGCGGTTCCCACTGGCCGTCGCGGCGGCGGTACACCGTGATCGCGCCGTAGGCCTGTTCGCCGTCGGCGGTGAAGCGCATCGAGCTGGTCACCGGCGACACCGGGTCGATGGTGTGCAGCTTCTCGCGCAGCTTGACCGAGTCGACGCTGTCCGCGCGGCGCATCGCATCGGCGATCACGTACATCGCGTCATAGGCGTAGTGGGCGCCCCACACCGGATCGGACTTGAAGACGGTCTGGAACTTCTTCAGGAAGGCCGTGCCGGCCGCGAACTCGCGCGGCTCCAGTGCGCTGGAGGTGACGTACAGCGTGGTCACGTCGTTCGGCGCCTTGGCGAGCTTCTCGGTCTTCGACGAGTTGGTCGACAGCACCGGCACGCCCGACAGGCCGGCGGCCTTCATCTGCTCGAACAGCGGCAGCAGCTGGTTGTCGCGCAGCACGGCCACCAGCACGTCGGGCGGCGTGGCCTTGACCTTGGCGACGAAGGCGGCGAAGTCGGTGGTCTTGTTGCTGACCGACTCGTTCATCGTGACCTTCTTCTTGAGCTTGCCGAGCGCCTCGCTCACGTCCTTGCTCATCGGACGGCCGAAGGCGGTGTCCTCGAAGATGATCGCGACGTTGGTCGCGTTCAGGCTTTCGGCGATGTAGCCGCCGATCGCCTTGGCCTGCAGGCCGTCATTGGCGACCAGCCGGAAGGTGTTGCCGTCGCCCTGCTTGGCCAGGTCGACCGCCGACGAGGTGTACAGCTGCGGGATGTTGGCGGCCTTGTAGATCGGGATCGTGACCTCGGAGATGTCCGAGCTCAGGTGCCCGATCACCGCGGTGACCTTCTGGTCGACCAGTTCCTGCGCGACCTTCTTGGCGGTTTCCTTGTCGGCCTTGTCGTCGACGGCGACAACCTCGATCTTCACGACCTTGCCGGCCACCTTGAAGCCCGAGGCATTCAGCTCGTCGRCAGCCATCTTGACGCCGTTCAGCAGGTCCTGGCCCCGCGCGGCCGACGGGCCGGACAGCGGTTGCGCCACGCCGATCTTGATGCTGGACGGGACGCTCGGTCCGCAGGCCGCCAGCAGGACGAGGGAGGCTGCAGCCACGACCGATGACAGCCGGGCGGGACGGAAAATGCGCATGCGGGGTTCTCCAGAGATGTAATCGAACGTCATCGAACGGTGCGATGACGTGAACGAAGCGGTGATGATTCGATAAGAAATGTATCTGCATCAATGCCCAACGCAAGGCAGGCACTCACTGCCAAACGCCGCAGGGGTGACAATTCGCACATCGCCGCCCATTCAAATTCCCGAAATGACACAGAAGAAGTTCGACCTGGCCAAGAACCTGGCCCTGAAGATCAACAACCAGCTGAAGGCGGGCGGGGTGCCGGGACGCTTCGGCCAGGAGGCGACGGCGCCCGTCGACAAGCGCGAGCAGCGCCGCCGCGATGCCGCCGCCGGGCTGGTGCCGTTCGCCTGCAAGCTGCCGTCGGAGCTGGCGCAGCAGCTCGCCGAGCGGGCGGCCCTGCATGAAGGCGGCATGACCGGGCTGCTGGTCGAGGTGCTGGGCAAGGCGCTGAAGAAGAAATAGATCGCCCGGTTTGCCGGCCACGACAGGAATAGGGACGCCCTTCCTGGCGTAAACAGGGGATCCTCACACCCATGGAGACCCTGATGATGAAGACCAAGACCCTCGTTCCGTTGCTTGGCGCGCTGCTGCTGGCCGCCTGTTCGACGATGTCGTCGATGATGGGCGCTCCGGCGCCAGCGAAGACCGCCGATGGCGCGCTGGTGGGTGCTGCCAACGGCATGACGCTCTACACCTTCGACCGCGACACGGCCGGTGCCGGCAAGAGCGTCTGCAACGGCCCGTGTGCGACCAACTGGCCGCCGCTGATGGCCGACGATGCCGCGAAGGCGAGCGGCGACTGGAGCGTCGTGACCCGCGACGACGGCAAGAAGCAGTGGGCCTTCRAGGGCAAGCCGCTGTACTTCTGGGCCAAGGACATGAAGCCGGGCGAGAAGACCGGGGACGGGTTCAACGGGGTGTGGCATACGGCGACGCCCTGAGTCCCTTGGTTTCGCGCTTTGGCGCGAGAGGCGCGTGCGGGGAGTCTGTGGCTCGCCGGACGGGTCGGTCATCGCCCCTGGGGGCGATGACTGCCCTGCGCTGACTGGTTTCATGGCCCGTCGCCCAAACTCCCTCCACTCACTTCGTTCGTTGTGGTCAAACAGTG
>NZ_JBFUFP010000252.1:0-6192 GCF_056403375.1 Rhizobacter sp. P2_H2 | reverse complement strand
TCGGAGTGCTTCTCGAGCCGCACGTTCAGGTAGGCCGTGAGCCCGAGCCCCACGCGCTCGGCCGGCACCAGCGCCACGTAGCCGGCGATCACGCCCGATTCCTCCAGCCGCTTCACGCGCCGCAAGGTGGCCGACGGCGACAGGCTGACCTGCGCGGCCAGCACGTCATAGGTGATCCGGCCATCGGCCTGCAGCGCCCGAAGAATGCGCCGATCGATCGCATCCAGCTGGATTTCCGTTTCCATGCGGTTGATTTTGCAGCTTTCCTGCGAATCGCGCCCGCCCAAGGGCACAACTTGCATGATTCCTGCGGGGGGACGAATCTACAGTGCGAGCAAGTTTTCACTTTCAGGAGCGCGCCATGCAGTTCACCCCCTGGGACAACCCGATGGGCACCGACGGCTTCGAGTTCGTCGAGTACGCGGCGCCGGACCCGGTCGCGCTCGGCCGGCTGTTCGAATCGATGGGCTTCACCGCGATCGCGCGGCACCGCCACAAGAACGTCACGCTGTACCGCCAGGGCGACGTCAACTTCATCATCAACGCCGAGCCGAATTCGTTCGCGCAGCGCTTCGCCCGCCACCATGGCCCGAGCGTGTGCGCGATGGCCTTCCGCGTGAAGGACGCCGCGAAGGCCTACGAGCGCGCGCTGGAACTCGGTGCCTGGGGCTTCGACAACCAGACCGGGCCGATGGAGCTGAACATCCCGGCCATCAAGGGCATCGGTGATTCGCTGATCTATTTCGTCGACCGCTGGCACGGCAAGGACGGCGCGGCCGCCGGCGCGATCGGCAACATCAGCATCTACGACGTSGACTTCGTGCCGATCCCCGGCGCGAACGCGTCGCCGGTCGGCAACGGCCTGACCTACATCGACCACCTGACGCACAACGTGCACCGCGGCCGCATGAAGGAGTGGGCCGACTTCTACGAGCGGCTGTTCAACTTCCGCGAGGTGCGCTACTTCGACATCGAGGGCAAGCTGACCGGCCTGAAGAGCAAGGCGATGACGAGCCCGTGCGGCAAGATCCGCATCCCGATCAACGAGAGTTCCGACGACAAGAGCCAGATCGCCGAGTACCTGGACCTGTACCACGGCGAAGGCATCCAGCACATCGCGCTCGGCACCGACGACATCTACGGCTCGGTCGAGGGCATGAAGACCCAGGGCGTCGTGTTCCAGGACACCATCGCGACCTACTACGACCTGGTCGACAAGCGCCTGCCGAATCATGGCGAGCGGCTCGAAGAGCTGAAGCGCCTGCGCATCCTGATCGACGGCGCGACGCACCTGGGCGCGCCGAACGAACTGCTGCTGCAGATCTTCACGCAGACGGTGATCGGGCCGRTCTTCTTCGAGATCATCCAGCGCAAGGGCGACCAGGGCTTCGGCGAAGGCAACTTCCGCGCGCTGTTCGAGAGCATCGAGCTCGACCAGGTGCGCCGCGGCGTGCTGAAGGCCGAACCCGAGGCGGCCGCATGAAGGCGCTGCCGTCGTTCATCGCGATCGCGCTGGCGGCGCTGGCCGGCATGGCCTCGGCGCAGGAATCGTCGCTCGATGCGGTGATGAAGGCCGGCGTGCTGCGCGCCTGCACGCCGGGCGACTACAAGCCGTTCAGCTTCCAGCGCGCCGACGGTGCGTTCGAGGGGCTGGACATCGATCTCGCGCAATCGCTGGCCGCGGCGATGGGCGTCAAGCTGGAGCTCGTGAAGACCAGCTGGGCCAACCTGCTGCCCGACTTCGGCGCCGGCAAATGCGATGTCGCGATCGGCGGCATCTCGGTGACCACCGAGCGCCAGAAGCGGGTGTTCTTCAGCACCGCCTACATGGTCAACGGCAAGACGCCGCTGGTGCGCTGCGAGGACGTGCCGAAGTACCAGAGCGTGGCCGACATCGACAAGCCCGGCGTGCGGGCGATCGCGAACCCGGGCGGCAGCAACGAGCGCTTCGCGCGCGCCAACTTCAAGGTCGCGACGCTGACGATCCATGCCGACAACCTGACGATCTTCGACGAGCTGCTCGCCAAGCGCGCCGACGTGTTCGTGACCGAGGCCGCCGAGACGCTGGTGCAGCAGAAGCTGCGGCCCGGCCTGTGCGCCGTCAACCCGGAACGCCCGCTGCAGTACGGCGAGATGGCGTGGATGCTGCCGCGCGACATGGTGATGAAGAACTTCGTCGACCAATGGCTGCACCTGTCGAAGGCCGGCGGCGACTACCAGCGGACGACGGACAAATGGCTGCGCTGATCAACGACAGCAGCGCCAAGGGCGTGAACAGCGGCGTCGCGCCGGCCACCYACGGCCAGGGCGACCGCCCGCCGCGCGGCGACTATGCGTCGGCGCGCGCCGACTACACCTGCGAGCAGGACTGGGCCCGCTACACGACCGAGGACCACGCGCTGTACCAGCGCCTGTACGAGCGCCAGGCGGCGCAGCTGCAAGGCCTGGCCTGCGAGGAGTTCATCGACGCGGTGGGCCAGCTCGGCACGCCGACGCAGATCCCGCGCTTCGACGAGCTGTCGCAGCGGCTGCGCCGCGCGACCGGCTGGGAGGTGGTCGCGGTACCGGGCCTGATCCCCGAGGAGGCGTTCTTCGCGCTGCTGGCGGCGCGCCGCTTCCCGGTGACCGGCTGGATCCGCAAGCCGGAAGAGTTCGACTACGTCGTCGAGCCGGACGTGTTCCACGACCTGTTCGGCCATGTGCCGCTGCTGTTCAACCCGATGTTCGCCGACTACATGCAGGCCTACGGCGCCGGCGGGCTGAAGGCGAGCCGGCTGCAGTCGTGCGAGTACCTCGCGCGGCTCTATTGGTACACGGTGGAGTTCGGCCTGATCGCGACGCCGGCCGGCCTGCGCGCGTATGGCGCCGGCATCCTGTCGTCGGCGGGCGAGCTGCGCCACAGCGTCACCAGCGCGCAGCCGCAGCGCCTGGGCTTCGACCTGGAGCGCATCATGTGCACGCGCTACAAGATCGACACCTACCAGGCCACGTACTTCGTGATCGATTCGTTCGAGCAGCTGTTCCGCGCGACGGCGCCGGATTTCACGCCCATCTACGAGGCGGTGGCGCAGCGCGACGAAGTACCCGCCGAGGCCACGCTGCCCGGCGACCGCGTGCTCGCGCCGTGATCACAGCGCGGCCTGCAAGGCCTCGAACACCACCGGCTGGTTGACCAGGTCGACGTGCGCGACGCCCGGCACGTGCCGGTTGTCGGCACCCGGCAGCGTTGCGGTGCTGGCCGGGAACACGATGTTGTCGCAGTGGCTGTAGAAGCAGATGAAGCGCTGCGACAGCGTCGCCGATTCGCGCGCCCCCAGGGCCACCTGCCAGGGGCTGGCGAGGCGCATCTCGTGCCCGTTGGCCGTCGTCGAGAAGCGCCCGAGCCAGGTGCCGCGGTGCGGGGTGCCGATCGTGATGATGCGGTGCGCACGCGCCTCGCCGCCGTGCGCCGCGGCCCACGCGCGGATCGCGAGCCCGCCCATGCTGTGGCCGACCAGCACCGGCGCCTGGCCGGTGGCGGCCTCGAGCCGCGCGACGGCCTGCTCGATGATGTCGGCGTAGTGGTTGATCGAGCCGAACACCGGTTCGAGGTTGACCGCGATGAACGGCGTGCCGCGCCGCACGAGCCGCTGCATCCACGGATTCCAGAAGCCCCGGTTGCAGACGAAGCCGTGGACCAGCACGACGCCGCGGTGTTGCGACTTGTCGGGCACGTGATCGGGCACGCGGTTCGAGCGGAATGGCTGCCGCCAGCAGAACACCTGCGGCGCCGTCAGCACCTCGCCGATCCAGGCATGCAGCAGTTGCAGCGCCGTCGCGCGCGGGCTCGGGTCGTCACCGTGCACGAAGTACAGGAAGATGAACTCGAGACCGAGGAAGAGCGCGTAGCCGAAGACGATCAGCAGCGCGCCGGCAGCCGCCCACCCGGGTCGATCGATGTGGATGAACCACACGGCCCAGAGCAGCGCGGTGAGAAGCAATCCGAGCGTGATGAAGCGTTGCAGGCGCGCGAGCATGCGGCCGATGCTATCAGCGTGAGTCTTCAGGCCAGCTGAACGTCGTTGCCGGTCAGGCGCTTGGCGAGACGCGTTGCGAGCATCGCTGCGACGCCGTAGACCGAGAGCTGGGGGTTCGCGCCGATGCTGGTCGGGAACAGCGAGCCGTCGTGCACCGACAGGTTGGCGACCTGCCAATGCGTGCCGTCAGGGCGCACCACGCCTTGCGCTTCGCTGCCGGCCATCGGGCAGCCACCCATCACGTGGGCGCTGACGACGCGCGTCAGCAGCGGCTTCATCGACAAGCCCAGGATCTTCCGGCGCGCTTCTTCCCATGACGTGGACGGCGTTGCCTCCTCGTGCACCGGCACGACACTGCGGGCGCCCGCCGCGAACTGGATCTCCGCCATGCTGAGGAATGCCCGGCGCGCGCCGTCCATCACGAAGTCGTTCAACGGGTAGTCGAGCACCGGCGTGCCGTCGCTGCGCAAGCCGACCGAGCCGCCTGGAGACTGCGCGTGGAAGCCGTCGCGCATCAGTGCCAGCAGGCTGTGCGTGCGCGGGAACTGGGCCAGCATGTCCGCCTGGTCGCGGCCGTGGCCCGCCAGCGTGGACGAGGCGATGACAGGGTGCAGCGGCGGCGCCTCGAGCTTGTAGCCGATGGCGCCGGTCAGCGGCTGTGTCTGCAGGAAATGGTCGGTGTAGAGGGTCTGCGGTGCGCCATCCCAGCCGTTCACCGGGTCCGCGAAGGTCGCCGCCGAGATCACGACCGGGTGCAGGAAGGTGCGCTTGCCGACGAGGCCATGCGGGTCCGGCACGCCGGAGCGCAGCAACAGCGCCGGCGAGTTGATCGCGCCACCGGCGACGACGTAGTGCTTCGCGGTGACGCGTACGCCGCTGGCGCCGGTCGGTGCGCTGTTGTCGGCGACCGGCACACAGTGCAATGCCTCGACGCGCCCGTCGCGCCATTCGAGCCGCTCGGCGCGCATCTGGACCAACAGCGTGGCCCCCTGGTCGAGGGCCGCCGGCAAGGTTGTCACCAGCATCGATTGCTTCGCGTTCGTCGGACAACCCATGCCGCAGGAGCCGAGGTTCCAGCAGCCCTTCACGTTGCGCTGGATCGACGAGGCCGCGATGCCGAGCCGCGCGGCACCGGTGCGCAACAGCTCGTTGTTCCGGTTCGGTTCGGTGAGCCACGGACCGATGCCGAGGCGGCGTTCGGCCTGTTCGAACCACGGCGCCATCGCGGGCGGCGTCATCTCCGCCAGGCCGTACTGCGTGCGCCAGTGCTCGAGCGTGTCGGCCGGCGTGCGGAACGAGCTGGTCCAGTTCACGGTGGTCGAACCGCCGACGCAGCGGCCCTGCAGGATGTTGATCGCCTTGTCCGCCGTCTTGCGGGCGGCGCTCTCCTGGTAGAGGCTCGGGTAGGCGTCGCTCTCGCGCTGGCGGAAGTCGCTGCTGCTCTTCAGCGGACCCTCCTCGACGATCACGACCTGCAGGCCGGCCTTCGTCAGCAGTTCCGCGGTGATGCCGGCGCCGGCGCCGCTGCCGATGATGGCGACATCGCACAGCAGGGTTGGCGGGACGGCAGCATGCGAGCCGCCGAGAACGCGCCAGCCGCGCTGGAGCCCTTGCTGGATCGGATCGTCAAGCTTGCTCATCAGATGTCGCGTGGGCCCGGATAGCCGATCGCGGGCCATGCCACGGGGTCGGAGAAGTAGGCACCGTTGGTGATGTCGCGCAGCGCGTGGTAGATCTGCTGGCGAGTGGCCAGTCGCGAGGTGCGCATGCGTTGCAGCGCCAGTTGGACGTCGGCAACGCTCGCGGCGTCCCACGGCGCGGCGAGGCGGGCGAGCAGGCGTCGCCCCGGTGCCGTGCACAGGATGCCCAGCAACTGCGCGAGCTCGTCCTGCACCGCGGGAGCGAATCCGCGGATGGTTTGCTGCACGCGTTCGACGTGCCCGGCCAACGCGGATGCGCGCGCAGGCCCCGATGGCAGCACGCCGTCGAGTACGGCCTGCGCCACCGCAGTAAACAGCATGCGGCTTTCGGCGTTCAGTTCGGCGGCGGGCGCGGCAGGCCGCATCCACACGAGTCCGCCACCCACGGTGACCAGCGTGAGCGAGGCGACTGCGCCGATCTGGAGGAGCTTGCGTCTTTGCATGTGGATGGCGGAATGCGGGCGCAGTGTTGCATC
>NZ_JBFUFP010000251.1:0-6200 GCF_056403375.1 Rhizobacter sp. P2_H2 | reverse complement strand
CAGCACCGGCGTGCCGGTGCACCAGTTCGTCGTTCAGCGGCGTGTCGAGCGCGCGGTGTCACTGCTGCGTGGTGGCGAGATGCCGCCCAGTGAGGTCGCGCTCGAGGCAGGCTTCGCACACCAGAGTCACATGGCGCGCTGCATGCGCCGGCTGCTCGGCGTCACCCCGACGCTGGTGAGCCGGGGCGCCTGATCGGACCAGGACATGCACGGAACGACGCCATTGCGGGCTCGCATCTTGGCCGTTCCCGACCTTCAAGGCATGCTCGAGCCTTACCGCCAGGAGACCCATGTGCGCAAAGCCCGATCACGCGAAGCAGGCCGCAGATGAACGGCGACATCGTCACCATCGAGGAGCTGAACTCTCTGACGGGAGACAGCCGCCTGGCGCTGCGCGGTGTCAAGCGCGGCGAAGACGGCATGGACTTCCATGCCCTGGCACTCGAGGCCAGAACGCCGACAGGATGGGCTCAAACCGCCGTCATCACGGAGGAGCAGTTCCAGGGCGCGCACCCGAATCGCCGGTGGGTGTCGAGCCTGCACAGCTTCCTGCCGAGTGCCGGCACGGCCATCATCCAGGTCGGCGAAGGGAGCCGGCCGATGCATCCGACCGGCGTCACGCTGATTCACTACTCGTGGCGGCGATGGGATGTCGTTCAGAACGTCGAGTTGGCCCGGCTCAAGGATTGCGCCGGCCCATTCGATCCTCTGTAGCCAGCTTGGACCGCGCACGAAATGTCCGCTCGATGAGGCCTTCGGCGATCGGCGCTTTCCAAGACGCCGCCGCCAAACTAGGGAACCGATGGTTCATCCGGGCATGCTTCGATTTCGTCCGGGTACATGGCTTCAAGCCAAATGGTCGTGCCTGTGGCTGGATCGGAGCATTCCACTTCATAGGCGAGCGCCGGCTTCTCGTACACATCGAGGACAGCTCCGGTGTCGCCCACGCGCGGATGGCGGCTGTAAAAGACCTTCCGGCCGGTGAAGCGATCACCGCGGATCGCGACTACGCGGACAACCATGTATGGCCGCAAGGTTTTGGGCATGAGCAGGCGATTTGAGATGGGCGGATGCACGTCGTCCGATTCAATTGGGTGACCAATGGATCCAGGCGGGGCGGGCGCCGTCGTTGACGTAGAAGTACGCGATGGCTTTGTAGCCTTGTTCGACGTCGATGGACCACGAGCGCGGATGCTCGTCGATCTGGCCATTGCTTAACCGATACTGAACCTCGCCTGGCGCGTCGCCATTCCCGATCGACGTGAATCCGCTGTCTCCTGCCTCCCTGGCATACATCAGGAACGCATCTGCGCCGTTGCGCAACATGCACAGCGAAGGTCCGCCCTTGACGGTGATCCAGAGCTCGAATTCCTTCTGCACATCAAGCTCATGGAGCCAACACCCCAAGTGCTCGACCGACTCAATGCCGACGGCCTGCCCATTCACCGACACCTCGAAGATGGCTGCGTCGCCTCCTTCGATCGGCTCGTCGAGCCGCGGCACTTCTTCTCGCTCAGAGATCACACACTCGGCGCTCCACCATCGATCGTGCCCGTTGAACAAGGAACCCGAGACACGCTCGATGTGCTGGACAAGCGCACGCGCCTCGTCCCAATCGGCGCACACCAGCCCGTACAACGTGAAGTGGATCTCCGAAGGCGGCCACTCCCAGGCGGCTTCGCCCCAGACCTGGGTCGATTGCCCTTCGAACAGCTCTCGGAATGCAATGAGCCAAGGCTTCGGCCAGGGAAATGGCTCGTCCTTTTGCGGCAAGCGTTCGACCTCGACATCGCATCCGAAGTAGCCGCAGGCCACGTCGCTTCCGATGAAGATCGGCAGATCAATGTGAACGAAGGAAGTCACTGCGGTTCTCGCACTTGCCCTGACGGGTCGTGTGTGCCGCTCATCCACCCACATACGGCCCCTTGACCTCGCCCCACCCCCACTTCGGCATCGGCGCATCAGGATCGACGCTCGCCCCCGGTTGCGAGTTGATGACCGCAAGGCGCGATCCCCACTCCAGGTAGCCCACGAGTGCCGAGCGGAACTCGGGATCATCGGGCATGCCGAGTTCGTCGGCGGTCGACAGCAGCAACTCCACCCAGCGCCGGCGCTTGTCCTGCGTCAGGTGCCGGTTCAGGTGCTGGCGAATCATGTGCGGGTGGCCGCCGTGTGCCGCCGAATAGGTCGCCGGGCCGCCCAGCACCTCCGCGAGGAAGGCGGCCACGTGCGCAGGGTGCTCCGCGCCCATGTGCGCAAACACCGGCGCGAGCAAGTCGTCCTGTGCGACGCGCTCGTAGAAGCGCGTGGTCAGCCGGTTCAGCGCATCGATGCCGCCGAGCCACTGGTACAGCGTGGGAGTCGATGCCGTCATCTTCAGGATTCCTGTTGAGTGGGTATGCGTTGGACCTTGACCGCCGTCGCATAGTCAGCCGGCGTACGACCGACGAGCTTGCGGAAGTCCGCGATGAAATGCGCCTGGTCGAAGTAGCCGAGGTCCTGTGCCAGCGCAGCCCACGAGACGGGCTCGCCGGCCTGCACGCGAGCGACGGCCTCATGCAGCCGGTAGCGCTGGATCACCCATTTGGGGCCGACCCCCACGTACTCGGCGAACAACCGCTGCAGCGCGCGCAACGTCAAGCCGTGGCGTTCGGCGAGGTCGGCGGCCGCGACGAGCTCGCGGTCGTCGACGATCGAATCGACGATGCGTGCCGCCAGCAGCGCCTGCGGGTCGGGCATGGGCACGCGGGGCGCGAGGAAGCGCTCGGCGGTTTCCATGGCGTCGGCCATGTCCTCGTGCCCGAGCACGTCGGCCAGCACGCGCGCAGCGTCGCCGAACAGCTCCGCCAGCGGCAGGTGGCGGTCGGCCAGCTCGGACACCGGCCGCTGCAGGACGCCGCGGAAAGCGCCGGGGCGGAACTTGATGCCGAAGGCCTGCGAGTCGCCCTCCAGCAAGGTCGTCCAGCGGCCGGTGTGAACGCCGTGGGCGGCCATGCGGCCGGGCTCGATGACGATGTGCACGTTCGGGTGCGGCAGCGTCTCCTGCACCTGGGGCGGCTGGCCGGCAAGGCGCCAGCGCACGCGCCAGAAGTGCTCGATGGTGTCCGCAAGCCCAGGAGTCGGCGCGGCCCGCTCGTGCGTGAAGGCGCCGTCGGCGACACGGTGCAGCACGCCGCGCGCCTGCTGCGCGACCGGGCGTCGCGTTTTTCCAATCGTCAGCGCGGGAGTGGGCATTCCAATGCGGGCATTGCCAAGTCCGGACGATGATGCCATGTCCCTCCACCGCGCCTCCGCACCCTTCGTTGCGCTCGCCCTGGCGGCCTGCGCGGCGGTGTCTTCCCCTCGACAGGAGATCCCCATGAGTTCACGCCACCATGCCACCGGCCCGTTCGACGTCAAGCTCGCGCTGCAGCCGCTCAGCGACGTGGCCGCACCCGCAGGCCTCGGCCGCATGTCGATCGACAAACGCTTCCACGGCGAGCTGGAGGCCACGAGCCAGGGCGAGATGCTCTCGTGGCGCGATGCCGCGATGACCTCCGGTGGCTACGTCGCGCTCGAGCTCGTGCGCGGCACGCTCGCCGGCCGCGAGGGCAGCTTCGTGCTGCAGCACAGCTCGACGATGGCCGCCGGCGTGCCGCAGCAGTCGATCACCGTCGTGCCGGGCTCGGGCACCGGCGCGCTGGCCGGGCTCTCGGGGCGCATGGAGGTCGTCATCGGCGAGGGCGGCGCGCACTCGTATCGGTTCGACTGGGGCTTGCCGGATTGAGCCACTTCCGCAGTTTCGGAGAAGCGCCGGCTCACCGTGAACGATACAAACGTGGGGCTCAAACCAAGGAGATCACATGTGCCACGGTATCGAACTCACGAGTCACCACGCAGAACTCGCTCCCAGGTGGAGCCACTGGATCCGCCAGTCCCACCGCTGGCTGTCGATGGCCTTCACGCTGACGGTCGTCGCCAACTTCATCGTGCGAGCCCGCGGCGAGCCGCCCGCGTGGGTGACCTACTCGCCGCTGCTCCCGCTCTTCCTGCTGCTGTTCAGCGGCCTCTACATGTTCGCGTTGCCGTATGCGAGGCGCTGGCGCAGCACCGGCGCCCTGCGTCAGACCTGAGCTTCGGCCGACCGACGCCGCCGCGCCTGCAACACGACACCCACGAGTCCCAAACCCAACAGCATCGCCATGGCGGGCTCGGGCACCGATGAAGCGAGCGTCATCGTGCCGCGCCACTCGGTGTTGCCATACAGGTACCCGCGCAGGTCGTAGTCGCCGATCAGCGAGTGGTCGCCCAGCGTGCCGAAGAAATACGCCGTGGGGCGCGTCAGGTCGATGCTGGGGTGCGTCACCTCCATCGTCACCGCGTTGCCGACCACCGACAGGGAGGTCACGTTGCCGACGACCGCGCCTTCGATGAACACATGGCCGTAGAGGCCTGCCTGGGCATCGAACGAGTCCAGGTCGATGGTCACCGGGCGGGTGAACAGCGGGCTGGTGGGAACGGGGTTGCTCGGTCCGCCGTACATCGAACCGAAGAGCCAGCTCCCCGTCCAGGTGCCGAACAGGTCGGAGAGCTCGGCGGCCGTGGCGCCGAACGAGCTCACGGACAAGGCCGTCCCGAGGGTGGCTGCGGCCACCAGCTTTCCAAATCGATTCGACATGGCAATCCTCCCTGCAATTGTTGGTGCTTCAATGCCAAGCACGAATTGCACCACTCAGAATGACAGCCCCATGCCGTATCAATTGCTTGCCAACGCCGTGCTCCTGCTGCACATCGCCATCGTGCTGTTCGTCGTCGGCGGCCTGGTGCTGATCGTCGTCGGCAACCTGCGCGGCTGGCGCACGGTGAACTCGCTCTGGTTCAGGTTGGTGCACGTCGGCACCATCGGCATCGTCGTCGCCGAATCATGGTGGGGCATYGAGTGCCCGTTGACCACGCTCGAGATGTGGCTGCGTGCCCAGGCCAAGGTCTCGACCTATTCGGGCGGCTTCATCGAGCACTGGCTGCAGTCCGTCCTGTTCTGGGATGCGCCGCCATGGGTGTTCACCGTGGCGTACTCTGTGTTCGGGCTCGCCGTCGCTGCTGTCTGGTGGCGTTTCCCGCCGAAGCGTAAGGTTCGCCCGGCGGGGCACGACCCAGCCCGACACGACCCTCCAGGAGCGTTTCGATGACCACCCCCTCTCGCCCACCCCGCCGCCGCTTGCTCACCATTGCCGCCTTGCTCGTCGGCACCGGGGCGGTGATGACCCTCTCCGCGATGGCCGGCGGCATGGGCGGTGAAGCCCGGCTCGTGCCGCCGTTCACGCCCACCGCCACCGCGGCCGCTGCCACCGCCCCCACCGAAACCGCCGTCCTCGCCGGCGGCTGTTTCTGGGGCGTGCAGGCCGTCTTCCAGCACGTCAAGGGTGTCACCAACGCCGTCTCCGGCTACGCGGGCGGCGAGGCGTCCTCCGCCGTCTACGAATCGGTCGGCAGCGGCTCCACCGGCCATGCTGAGGCGGTACAGGTCACCTACGACCCGAAGCAGGTCAGCTACGCCCAGCTGCTGCAGATCTACTTCTCGGTGGCGCACGACCCCACGCAGCTCAACCGCCAGGGGCCGGACTCCGGCACGCAGTACCGCTCGGCGATCTTCCCCGCCAACGATGACCAGGCCCGCACCGCACGCGCCTATGTCGAACAGCTCGACAAGGCCCACGCCTTCAAGGCGCCGATCGCGACCCGCATCGAACCCGGCCGCCGCTTCTTCCCGGCCGAGGCCTACCACCAGGATTACCTCGCCCGCAACCCGCGGCAGCCGTACATCGTCTTCAACGACCTGCCCAAGCTCGACGACCTGAAGCGCCTGTTCCCGCAGGCCTGGCGCGCCGAGCCGGTGCTGGTGGCGGGCAAGGCCGCCGGCTGAGGCACGCCAGGGCAAAAAAAAGCCAGCGGCCTTGGAGGGGACCGCTGGCGGGATCAAGTTGGCAGTGGCAACTGCTGCACGATCATACTGTATAAAAAACCAGTCCCGACTGGCCGCATGCCGGATCGCCCGCAAACCATTCACAGATCTTTACCCCCCAGCCAATCCCGCTTCACCCCCGCCCGCGACCATTCATTCCATCGACCCACCTCCCGCGGGTCTTGTTGGAGAAGACGATGAGCGACGTGAGCACTTTCGACGCGCTGCCCCAGGACAAGCCGCGCGGCATCAAACGCCT